>NZ_VDFO01000011.1:0-59811 GCF_009600995.1 Companilactobacillus halodurans
TATTAAGCGTATCAATCTTCAAATTTTTTGGCTCCGAGCAAGCTCGTCAGCCAAATAAAAAACAGCTAGACCAATTATGATCTAACTGCTTATGTAAACTGCCATCAACTTAATTTGACGAACAGCCAATTTTTTTAGTTCTTGTTGTTGAATCACTCGCCACTGCTTGGTTTCATTCTTTCGATGAAGCTTTCTTTCTTGCATCGACACTACCCCTTTTTATAACATTTCAAAAGTAGTCTAGTTCTTTTCAAATGAAACCACAAAAAAAGCTCCTTTCAAAAAATTGAAAGGAGCTTCTCTATTTTGTTGAGGATAAAATGCAACTCTCGTTGCTCATTTAATATATCATTTATTTACTAGAAGTTTTGTATTTTAAAGAAGTTGTAACCTAATTGTATTGATACTCACAAAATTAGTAATAAACGATTCACCTTAAACCAGTTTTATGCGCTCAACTTCAATATTTTGTTCATAGCTTCTTCAATTGACTTACCGCATGCAGAAACCCGAGTGTTTTTCTTATCGAATACGGTAAACAATTGACGTTTATTATCTAAAGTAACTTTATATCTCATATTGTTTACCTCCTACTTTTATGATTTCTTATTCTACACGCTTTTAAATAAAAATCAATAGAAACAAACTATTTTATTTTTAAAACTTGTAATAGTTCGGAGTAATTTATTTTGTTACTCAAAAGATTAAACTAAACGGTTCCATAGTCTAACTTAATTGTTAATTTAGCCACCCCTAAGATAATCCTTGATTAAACTTTTAAATAGGCGTTTATTATTTTGCTAAAAATAATTTTCATAATAAATGTAGTCTTACTGCAAATTCTTTTAAAAGAATCCTTAATTATAGACAATTTATGAAAATACCCAGTTATTGTTCGCTTTTTACTTAAATAATAGGCCTCTTTATTCAGAATGTTCTGTGAAACAATACTATATAGATTCTAGTTTCATAAAATTTATATCATAGCTTTCAAAAACTGACTCAAAGCAAAAAAAACATCAATTCTTTTTCTGAATTAATGTTTTATATAGTTTATGAAAAAAACAGTTCTTTACAAGCATTAGCAATTGCAATTTTTACATGTTCATAGGTCAAACCGCCCTGAATATAAATTATATATGGGGGACGCATTGGTCCATCACATGAGAATTCAATACTTGCTCCAGAGACAAAAGTTCCGGCAGCCATAATGACTTGATCTTCGTAGCCTGACATTGCACTAGGTTCTGGTGAAACATTGGAGTCGATTGGCGAAAATTTCTGAACCATTTTGGCAAAATTTATCATCTTGTCCGGGTCGTTGAATTCAATCGTCTGAATCAAATCTGTCCGGTCGGCATCCCATTTAGGCGAAACGTTCAAACCAAGTTTTTCAAAAATAGCCGCTTCAAAGATTGCGCCCTTAATAGCATTGCCTGTCACTCGCGGAGCCAAGAAAAATCCTTGAAACATTTCACTAAGACGGTCAATCGTGGCTCCTTCAAAAGCGCCTATTCCCGGTGCCGTCAAACGATAGCTTGTTAGTTCGACTAAATCTTTTTTACCAACGATGTAGCCTCCAGTTTTCGCTAAGCCACCGCCAGCATTCTTAATCAAAGAACCGGCCATGATGTCTGCTCCAACTTCTGTGGGCTCAATTGTTTCTGAAAATTCTCCATAGCAATTATCAACAAAAATTATAGCGTCCGTGACTGTTTTAATTTGCTTAATAATCTCTGCTATTTCAGAAACGGTTAAACTTTTGCGCGTTGAATAGCCTCGAGATCTTTGAATAGCGATAACTTTAGGATGCTGTTCTTTGATTTTTTGCTTCATTAAATCAAAATCAACCTTATCGCCCTTCATTTTGACCGAATCGAAACCAATTTTGTAATCAATTAAAGAACCCTTTTTATTACCGGCAGTCCCAATTACTTCTTGCATCGTATCATAAGGCTCTCCAGTGACGTATAAAAGGTTGTCTCCTGGCCGTAACAATCCAAACAAGACAGTTGCAAGGGTATGGGTTCCAGAAACGAACTGTGGACGAACTAGAGCCTTTTGGGTTTTAAAGACATCGGCATACACAGCTTCTAATTGATCACGTCCTCGGTCATCATCCCCATAGCCAGTCGTACCCAACAAACTGCTTTCATCAATACTCTCTTTTCGAAAGGCTTTTAAAACCTTATTCTGATTATCCAAAACTTGTTCATCAATTTCCATTAATTTTGGAGCAATCATCAAATCCACATCTTTTATCAGTGACTTCAACTTATCCGGAAAGTCAGCATTCCATCTACTCATTACTATTTTCCCCCATGAATTTAACAATTTTATTTTCAATCGTTGTTTGATAATTGGTATCTTCACTAATATTATACCAATCGACATCCATCTGATTGCGGAAATAGGTCAGTTGACGTTTAGCAAAATGACGCGAATTCTTTTTTAATTCAAATAAGCAAGTATTCAAATCGCTTTGCCCAGCAAAATATGGAAATAATTCTTTATAACCAATGCCATTTTTAGCTTGCAAAAATTCATCACGATGGTCATAAACATACTTTGCTTCATCCAAAAGGCCCATATCAACCATTTTATCAACTCGACGATTGATTCGGTCATATAATTTAGGACGATCATCGTTTAATCCAACTAAATAAAAATCAGCCCATTTAGAGCCATCATTTTGGGAAGTAATCGAAGCCCCAGTCGTCTTGATAACCTCAATTGCACGCATCACTCTGCGTGGATTATCAATATCAATCTTATCAAAGGCTACTGGATCTAGTTTTTTGAGCACTGATTGCAATTCTTCAATCCCGCCGTTTTGCTCAATTGCCAATAATTTTGGCCTAACGGAAGAACCGGAATTCTTCCCGCCAAGATTCAAATTATTTATCAAAGAACTCAAATAAAAACCAGTTCCTCCAACGACCAGCGGCAATTTATTTTCCGCGTCCAGTTTGGTTATGATATCACGCGCTTTTTTTTGAAAATCTTTAACTGTATATCTTTGATCTGGATTACAAATATCGACCAAATGATGTGGAACTAATCTCAATTCTTCAGGAGAATCTTTGGCTGTTCCAATATCCAAATTACGATAAATTTGCATTGAATCGCCAGAAATTATTTCCCCATTTAATTTTTGTGCTATTTTTAGACCTAATGCACTCTTACCAACGGCGGTTGGTCCTACAATCGCAACTACTTTTATCAAAAAAACACCTCATTTTGAACAGTCTTTGATAGATATTTTAAAGGAAATACGCCATAATGGGAATTAAAGACAGGAGGAATAGTAATATGGCAAAAAATCAAAAACATCTACGTTTTGTTAAAGGCTTCCTTGTTGGCTCATTAACAACAGCTACAGCAGTATATGGAGCATTACATGCCTTCAAAAAGAAGGTAATCGAACCTGAAACTGAGGAAAATGACCGTATCGAAGCTAACCGTAAACGTGCTAACCGTAAGAGTTTACAAGCACATCAAGGCTAATCATTATAACAATTATACTAAAAAAATGCTGTGCCAGAATTTTTTCTGCACAGCATTTTTTTATATTTTAGTAGTTTTTTTAGTCTTTCCTTCCCAATCGGAAAAGCGATCCTCTAACCACTTAACGTCCTCAAAGCCCCATTTTTTTTGTAACTTTAGAGCTGCACGAACACAAATATTTTTGCTATCTCCATAAAGATACACTGGAAGATCAGGTCTTAACTCACCTTCATTATATTTCAATTGAGTATAAGGCAAATTTCTAGCACCTAAAATATGTTTTGAGTCAAATGCATTTTTCTCTCTCAAGTCAACAATTTGAGCTTTTCGCATCGTCGTTTCAAAAGTTTCTTGATCCAATGAGCCCTTCATTTGTCTACCTTTGTACCAAAAGTAGAGCCATGAACCAACCCAATAGATTATAAAACCAATGACAATAATGTACAAAACTGTATTCAAAACTTGCATTAACAAAAACCCCTAATCAACTTTAATCAATGAAGCTGCACCAATAACTCCTGCACCATTTCCAAGACTTGCTAATCTCAATTTAGTTGAATCTTTGATAGTAGCAAACTCGTTTTTACGCATAGCCTTGTCAACTTTGTTCAACAAGAAATCACCAGCAGCAGAAACTCCACCACCAATAACAATATACTTGGGATTCAAAGTATTTGCAATATTACCTAAAACAAATCCTAATGATTCACAAACATAGTTAACTACGATCAAAGCTAAATCGTCATCTTCTTTAGCCAAATCAAAAACATCTTTAGCAGAAATATCTTGACCATCATCAAGCATAGCCTTTAGTTTTGAATCTCCAGCATATTCAGAAGCACGATCTCTAGCAACACGTACAATACCAGTAGCAGAAGCAATTGTTTCAAGACAGCCTCTCTTGCCACAAGTACACATGAAGCCATTAGGATCGACAGTAACGTGACCAATTTCACCAGCTGCACCATTAGCACCTTGAATCAATTTACCGTTAGCGATGATACCACCACCAACACCAGTACCAAGAGTTACAAAGACAACATCATCAGCGTTGTTACCAGCACCTTGCCATTTTTCACCCAAAGCAGCTACGTTAGCATCATTTTCAATTGTTACAGGAAGACCTGTGCCCTTTTCGATATCACAAACTGGATAAACTTCATTAGTCCAGTTAAGGTTATAAGCACCTTTGATTGTGCCTTTAGCGTGATCGATTGTACCAGGTGAACCCAATCCAATTCCGTCAAATTGGTCTGAAGTCATACCGTACATCTCAATGTGGTGATTAATAGAATCAATAATATCTGGAATAATTAATTGTCCGTCAGAAAGAATATTTGTTTCAATACTCCACTTTTGTTGAATCTCACCTTTATCAGTAAGAATAGCAAATTTAATTGTTGTACCACCAAGGTCAACACCGATTAACTTTTTGTCTGTCACTTTGATCTGTCCTTTTCTTCTTCTTTTCTGTGCTCCCTTTTTAAGACCAATTGAGCACGTATAAAGGTCTGTTTGTCGATCATTTCATTTTCATACAACTTTTTTACTTCGATAAACATGAGTTCGATGTCCCAAAGTCTCTTACCAAGGTGAACGAAAGTCCCAAATTTTTTCAATAATTGTTGTACATCATAGAGGGTTCTAAAGCTCATATTATCCATAAACTATCATACCCTTTGCATACATAAAATAAGCGATGGCAAAAACAGCTATTATTGAAATTATTCGATAAATCATTTTAGGCCGTCTGCTTTTTGGAACGGATAAACCGTATCCCAACAACAACCCGCCAAGAGCGCCACCAACATGACCCCAAATGTCAATCCCGCTCATAGTTAGATCCATCAATAAATTGATAACTATCAATGCCAAAAAACTTTTTCCTAATTCGATAATAAAACGATTCTCACGATAGATCGCAGCAAGTGCTAAAAAGACTGCAAACATCCCAAATAAGGAAGTACTGGCCCCCGCTGAAATAGCGTTGTTTGCTCCAAAAGCAAAACTTGCCAAATTTCCAGTAACGCCGCTTACTAAATAAATCGCTAAAAATCGCCAATGACCGATAATAGGTTCTAAAACTTGACCAACATATAACAGTGTAAACCCATTCATTAAAATATGGAAGAAGCCAATGTGTAAAAATATTGGAGTAAATAATCGCCACCACTGACCAGCTTGTACTAACCAATTAGTTTTTGCCCCCATTAAAATCAAAGTGCTGTATTTTTGTGAGCCTCCAATGAAGGTCTCTATCAAAAATACAACAATTGTTATGGCCAAGAGGGTCCACGTTACATAGGCTTTATTTTGTCTACTGAATATCTGCATTTTGGTCCACCGAAGAAATTATTATGTCATCAATTTTTTTATCCAAAACATACACTGGCCAAGGCGTATCTTGATAACATTGAATTGATAACGCTAAAGCAAGCGTTTTAGTTGGATATTTCGCCAAATATCTATCAAAACATCCGAATCCCTTTCCCAAACGATTCTTATCACTAGAATAAGCAAGTCCAGGAGTTATCAATAAGTCTGGTGGATTCATGACATCAGTTTGATAATTCTTTGGTTCACTTGTTCCATAATAATTATCCTCAAGTTCTGTATCTTGGGTATATTTAACAAACGTCATTGAATAATCAGAAAAAGTCTTTGGAATATATACTTCTTTTCCCATTTCCCAACATTGATTAATGATTGGAAAAGTCGGAATCTCATCGTTCATACTCAAAGTGATTCCGATACTTGACGAATTTTGAAAATCAAGATTATTAAACAATTGAAAATAAAGATTATTGATTTCTTTTTGAGCTTTGTCAGACTTCATAAAGTCGCTAACTAAATCAATCTGTTTTTTTCTAAAGCTTACTTTATCCAACTAATCATCACTCCTTAGAAAAAAAAACAACAGGGGTTTAACCTGTTGTTTATTTTGTTTCACGATACAAAGTAACAGTACGTTCGCGTGGACAATATTTCTTTAGTTCAAGACGATCTGGATTGTTACGTTTGCTTTTACTTGTTAGATATGTACGTTCATGACATGAAGTACATTCCATTGTTATGTTTACTCTCATCTTTGGAACATCCTTTCATAAAACTTAACTAAATTCAACTAATTAAATATATCATTTTTTCAGTAATTTTAAAAGGTCAAATTCAGATTATTTCTGACCTGTCATCTTAAAGTAGTCAGTATAAATTTGTTTTGCCAGCAAGTTTGGATAACTACCTGTTTCACTAGTTAAATTAGGAAATACAATTGCCATAGCAATATTAGGATTCTTATAAGGACCGAAACTAACTAGACTAGTTGTAATTGTTTCTGGTGGATCTGAACTTGGATTATCAGGGTCGTAGTAGAATGATTGAGCTGTACCAGTTTTAGCAGCAACTGAAGGACTTATATCAGCTAATTTAGTAGCTGTTGTCCAATAACCACTACCATGAACTGCGGCATACATACCTTTTCTAACGACATTCAACTCATCTTGGGTGAACCCAACCTTATTCAAGACAGATGGTTTAGTAACTGATGTCAAAGCACCTTTCTTACCGTTGTCCTTAGTCTTTTGAATTGATTGAACAATATAAGGCTTTAGACGATAACCACCATTAGCAATTGTTGAAATGTATTGTGCCATTTCAATTAAGGTATAGGCATCATAGTTACCATAGGACAAATCAAGTGCAGAACCAGTCTTCAATTGACCACTGCTATTTCTAGTTGAACCTTCGATCCCTGTTGTTTCACCAGAAATATCAATACCAGTTTTGACACCTAACCCAAATTGATTGAAATAACCTCTCATCTTCGAGAAAATATCTGAATCTAACGTTAATGATTCCTTTGGAACATATTTGGCATGTCCTTCCTTCATTGCTAGAGCCATCATATACTCATTGGAAGAAAATTGTAGAGCTTGCTCAGCAGTTAAACTACTAAAAGTACCAATTGGATAAACAGATTTTTTAACCGCTGTACCTGGTAGATAAACCGGTTCATCAGCAATTGTATTATTTGATGGCGTAATAACTCCATCCATCAAAGCACCTAAAACAGTAGCACCTTTAACAGCAGAACCCATAACAAAGGTTCTGTTAATGACACCTAAAGCATCTTCAGAAGTCTTACCTGTCTTAGGATTATTGTGAATTCCAGCCATTGCTAAAATAGCTCCAGTCTTAGGATTCATTGCCACAACATATGCACCATCTGAGTATTGAGTAATACCTGCTGATTTAGCAGCATCATATTGTTCCTTAAGATCCGCTTGGACTTTCTTTTGGAATTTTGAATCAATCGTCAAATTAAGGTTTCCACCCTTTTGACCACCATAAACTAATTTACTCTTTTTAATTTGATTATTTGAACCAACTTGGACTTCACGTTGACTCTTAGTTCCAGCAAGAATCGATTCATAACTCTTTTCTAGATAACTAGTACCGACACGATCATTTCGTGAATAACCAGCAGCAAGCATCGTATTCAATTCACTATCTGGAATACCTTGTTGTTCAGTAGATACCCCACCGATAATACTTGCAATTGATTTACCTTGTGGATATTCACGATTCCAGTTAGTTCCAATACTTACTCCTGGAAGTTCAGTCAAGTGCTCACTAACTTGAGCAATTTCTCTAGAAGTAAGATCCTTATCTTTTAGGAAAACTGTTGATAATGAATAAGCAGCACTCATTTTTTTAAACAATGTCGCACGTTGCAAATCTTTCTTATTTAGATGAATACCTTGTTTCTCAATATACTTAACTTCATTATTATAAAGTTTACTAGAGGATAAAGCATCCCCATCGGAATTTACCCGTTGCGATTTAGGCATCTGTTTAGTGACTTTATCTGATTTCCCAGGAGCTGACAAAATATAATCAGCTTTGTCACGTGAACTTAAATCATCAACTTCAACTGACATATATTTAGTTAATCTATTAACGATCGTATAAATATCAGATGAACTGACGCTTCCACTTTTCGTATAAGAAATAGCATTTTCAGTTGAATTCCCAACCAAAAGTCTACCTTTTGAATCATAAATCATCCCACGAGGGACACTGCCTGTCATTACTGTCTTATCTGTTCGATCAACTTCTGCTTGAAATTTACCACCATAAACGATCTGTAAATAAGCAAGCTGTCCAACTAGCATTGCGAATAGAACAAAGACAATAAAAAAAAGCAGGTTTAGTCGAAATGGAATAGTAGACTTCGCTTGACTACCTGTTCTTTTCTTTATTATATCCAGTATTCTTCTCATATTTATCCTTCAAAAAAACGAACGATTATTCATTCGATTTAAAAATATACTTTGGTCCATCAAGATCAGGATCATAATCAACTAACAAATCATATCTTGCAAAAAACCAAGTATCACTGTCAGTTATGTAATATGATACACCATCAATGACTGTATCTGCTACAGGATCGACAGGTTTTTCTTTACGCATTGCTATTGAAAATCCCTCATGAACCATTGTTTTGCCATAGACCTTACCGTAGAAATGTATTCCATCACCAGGTACTAAATCTAATTCTTTTTCAAACCATTGCGTTGCTTTGTCAGTTAACTCTATTTTCATCATGTTCACCTCAATATTTTACTAAGATAAACATAGCAGAAAACGTCTTCATTAAGCAACTTCCACGGCTTTGACTTTCACATCGTAACTGCCAACAGGTGTTTCAACAGTTACTGTATCGCCTACGTGCTTGCCTAATAATGCCTTAGCAATTGGGGAATCATTTGAAATCTTGCCAGAGTCAGGATCAGATTCTGATGAACCAACGATTGTATAAATATCTGGTTCTTCGCCATCTTCTTGAACAGTAACTTTTTTACCGATTGAAATTTCATCTTCAGCAACTTCATCAGCATCGATTACTTTTGCATATTGAATTTGTTCAATGATTGAAGAAATTCTTGATTCAATCACACTTTGTTCATCCTTAGCAGATGTGTATTCAGAGTTTTCTGAAAGATCACCAAAACTTCTAGCAATTTTAATACGATTGATAACTTCCGGACGTTTAACTTTCTTCAAGTTTTCTAATTCTTTTTCTAGGTCTTTCTTACCTTGAGCTGTCATTGGATAACTTCTGTCTGCCATTTTTAAAAACTTCCTTTTAATTATTTAATCTAATTTCAAAATGTCATCTAATCTACTGTGATTAGATGACATTTATTTTTCTATTTAATTATACATTATTGACCTAATGAAGAGTTCTTATTCTCATGTTCCTCTAATGTATGTGAATAATATACCTTACCTGTCTTCAAACTTGCAACAAAGTAGAGATAATTTTCATCTCTATCTGCAGGATTCAAAGTAGCTTCAATTGCTTGAAGACTTGGAGTATTAAATGGTCCAGGACCATAACCTGCATGTTTATAGAGATTATATGGAGATTTTACTCTAACATCTTTTCTTGATAACTTCGTCTTATGCTTATTCAAAGCATACATGACAGAAATATCAGATTGAATTGGCATATCAATATCAATACGATTGAAGAACACGCCAGCAATCTTTCTACGATCAGAGTTCTTAACACCTTCACGTTCAACTAATGATGCCAAAGTCAAAGTTTGTTGAACCGTCAGACCTTTCTCCTTAATCTTATCGTAATAAGGTTCTAGTTCTTGATTCTCTTTTTCAACCATTTGGTTAACTAATTGTTTCAAAGTCAAACCTTTGTAGATTCCATAAGTCGCAGGGAATAAATAACCCTCCAAATGATATCTAACATTCTTTTTAGCCATGGTTGAATCCAATAATTCAGGGTACTTCTTTTGAAGTTGCTTCAAATATTTCTTGTTTTTCATTAATTTCAAGAAATCTTTCTTCTTAAAATGAGTACTCTTTTGAATTTGGTCACCAATCTCGTCAATTGTAACACCTTCACGAACTAACACTGAATCAGTAGATGCACCAGCTGGGACTTCTGCCGTACCACCTTTTTGAAGCTGTTTAACGACTTGACTCATATCCATCGACTGTTTGAATTTGAAATAACCAGCCTGAAAATTATTGTAGTTTTGAGCTTTCGTATAAAAATTGAAAACTGTTGCACTCTTAATAATCTTATCTTTTTCAAGTGTTTTAGCAATCTCTTTAGTCGAAGACCCCATTGGTATTTTAACGACTATCGTTTCCTTACTCTTTTCATTGTAAGGTTGCAATGAACTGTTTACATAATTGAAGCCGATAATAGCAACGACTACTGCTAAAACAGCAATCACCCCTACTATCCAATAAGCTATATGATTAGCTACTGAACGTTCTTGAGCTCGGGTTTTTACTTTTTCACCCGATTCACGTTTCAATGCTTCTTTTTTATCATCCTTCTGGCTCAAGACACAGCCTCCCGAGTTAATTTATTAGAATTATACCATTAGTTTCAGCATAATTATCTAATTTCTACGTTAAATTTTTGTACCAAACTTTCTTTAACAAGTGAGAATGCCTTTTCAACCTCTTCATCAGTTAAAGTATCGTTAGGATTTAAGAATTCTAAGTGATAACCAAGTGATTTGTGATTTGGTTGAATATTTTTACCTTGATAGACATCAAAGATATTAACATCTTGCAAGTATTTGCCGCCATTAGCGAAAATGTCAGCAATAATTTGACTATTATTAATATCTTTTCCAACTAAAATAGCTAAATCACGAGTTACAGCAGGATATTTAGGCGCACTTTGAGCTTTTACGTTCTTAGAATTCAATTCATACAATAGATCGATATTCAATTCAAAAACAAACGTATCCGAAACATTTTGGGATTTTTGATAATCAGGATGCAACTTACCAATAAGACCAATTACTTGATCGTTAGCTAAAATTTTAGCTGTTTGACCTGGGTGAAGGTTTTTGTATTCATCAGTAGCTTCATAACTAAATGTGGCATCGCTATTGGTAAATGACAATAGTTCATCCACGATTCCCTTAACATAATAGAAATCGACTTTTTGAGCTTGAGTATTCCATGAATCGACTACGACATCTCCACTGACAGCACCTGAAATATAAGATACTTCATTTGGACGAGCTTGACCAGTTGGACGGTCAAATATTCTAGCTTGCTCAAAAATCTTGAGATTGTCATTTTTACGAGCTTGATTATAAGCCACGTTTCTAACTAAACCTGGAATCAAGCTGTTGCGTAAGTATTCGTGATCTTCAGTCATCGGATGCAATAACTTAGTATATTCTGTGTGAATCGTGTTGAAATCTTCAACTTCTTTTTTACTTAAAAGCGAGAAATTAATAACTTCATCCATGCCGGCACCAAGTAAAATATCGCGAAGCTTATTGCTTAATTCTCGCTTCTTGCTGTAGCCGCCACGTGTCTCCATTCCTGCAGGTAAAGTATTAGGTAAGTTCTCGTACCCATAAATTCGATTAACTTCTTCAACCAAGTCGGCTTCGATAGTCATGTCCCAACGACGAGTTGGAATCGTAACAGTCACATCATCGCCAGATAATTCTGTTTCAAAACCTAAGCGGTCAAAAATATCAAGAATCTCATCACTAGAAAGGTCTAAGCCCATCAAATGATTAATATGATTAATGCTACCTTTGATAACAGTTGGTTCTGCCTTAGTGTAATTACCAACAATATCCTTTGAAATAGTTGTTGCGTCACTATTTTGATCAACTAATTGAGTGGCACGTAAAAGTGCTTCGTCAACGATGCCATTATCAACGCCCTTTTCAAAACGGTTAGAGTCATCGCCACGTAGGTCGTGTCTTTGAGCAGTTTTACGAACAGTGGCACCATCAAAAACCCCTGCCTCTAGTAAAACATTTTTCGTATTTTCGTCAACCGCAGCAGTTTTGCCATTAATTACTCCAGCTAATCCTAAAATTTCCTTATTAGAAGCAACAATCAAGTCATTTTTATCAAGAACCTTATCTTGATCATCCAATACTAATTTATCGCCATCTTTAGCGAACCTAACTGTTAAGTCTTTATCTTGAAGTTTATCTAAATCATAAGCTTGAATAGGTTGACCGTATTCAATCATAACGTAGTTAGCTGCATCGACGACATTATTAACTGGTTGGATGTTTTGATTCCACAACCTTCTTTGCATCCAAAGCGGACTGTGAGAAACAGTTACACCTTTTAACTCACGTAATAAATAATCAGGTACTAAGTCTTTTTCAGCGACTTTTACAGTGACATCTGCATCGTCTTGAACTTTTGTTTGATTCAATTCTGGTTTCTTAAATGTTGGTTTTTCATTATAAGTTGCACCGATTTCCCAAGCAGCACCACGCATACCCAAAGTATCAGCACGATTAGGCGTGATATCGATATCGATCATTTCATCTTTTAAACCAAGGAGATCATAAACATCTTCGCCTGGTTTTTGAGGGTCGTCGAAAACATAAATGCCGTTAGCAAATTCTTCAGGCATGTATTGACTAGGGACGCCGACTTCGTCTAAACCACAAATCATGCCATTTGACTCTTGGCCACGGATTTTGCCACGCTTGATCCTAACGCCATTAGGCAAGTGTGCGCCATGTCTTGCAACGATAACGTATTGACCTTTTGCCACATTAGGAGCACCACAGACGATTTGAATTTCTTCTGATTCACCAACATCTACTTGGCAAACTTTTAAGTGGTCTGAATTAGGATGAGCTATCACGCTTGTGATATGGCCGACAACTAAATCAGTCAACTCTTCTCCTAATTTAACTGGACTTGATTCAATCCCAGTTAAAGAAATTTTATTAGCCATTTCTTCGACTGTATGTGTAACTGGAATGTATTCTTTTAACCAACTTGTTGAAATCTTCATTATCTTAATTTACTCCTTTGAATTGTTCTAGGAATCTTACATCATTTAAGTAGAAATCACGGATATCGTTGATTCCATATTTAAGCATGGCAAAACGTTCTGGTCCAAGACCAAAAGCCATACCACTGTATTCATTAGGGTCAATTCCTGACATCTTTAAAACATTAGGGTGCGTAAGTCCGGCACCTAAAACTTCGATCCAGCCGGTGTACTTACAAATACGACAGCCTTCTCCACCACAGTTAAAACAAGAAACATCAACTTCAACTGATGGTTCAGTAAATGGGAAATAACTTGGACGGAATTTTATTTCACGGTCTGGTCCAAAGACGTGACGACAAAGTGCATCTAAGGTACCTTTCAAGTCAGCCATACTGATATTTTTATCAACGACTAAACCTTCAATTTGATGGAATTGGTGAGAGTGAGTAGCATCATCATCATCACGACGGTAAACGACACCTGGTGAAATCATCTTTAAAGGACCCTTTGAAAAGTCATGAGCTTCCATGTCACGACCTTCTTGTGCAGAAGTCTGAGTTCTCATTAAAAGTTCATCTGATAAATAGAAAGTATCTTGCATATCACGAGCTGGGTGATTCTTAGGGATGTTCAATCTTTCAAAATTGTAGTGGTCCTCTTCAACTTCATAGCCACCAGCAACTTCGTAACCTAGACCGATAAAGAATTGTTCAATGTCTTCAATCGTTTGATTCAAAATATGCTTTGTACCTTGATTTTGACTAGTGGAAGGCAAAGTTACATCAATTGTTTCTTCAGCCAGCTTTTTAGCAACGATTTTTTTATTCAATTCTTCCATTTTTTCTTCAATGGCCAATTGAATATCTTTTTTTACATTATTAGCTAAGGTACCTATTTCAGGACGTTCTTCTGCAGGAACATCTTTCATACCTCTTAAGGCTTTAGTGATAGGTCCCTTTTTACCTAAAAGATTAACTCTTAGGTCGTTTAATTCTTGAAGCTTTTGAGCTTTTTTGGCTTCGTCGATACCATTTTCTCTTAGGTTCTTTAGTGTTTCATTTAATGACATTTTGTTTCTCCTTGGTGGTCTTGAATTCTATTGATTGAAATTTTTATGTTAGATATTTTTTTAATAACTATTGGGGATTGTGTTATGTGGAAGAGGTAACTTTAAAATAGTTTTATGTCCTCTTGTTTAATAACCATTGCTCCACTGATATATGGTTGAAACGAGCTCCGCAGGGGCAACCCATTCCGGTTAAGTCTAATATCTCTGGCGATTGCTTCGCAATCACCTGAGATATTGGTCTTAATCCTCGTGGGCTGACCGCCCCTGCTGCGCTCTCTCAAAAAAAAGTCCCCATCCCTAAAAAAGGGACGAGGACTCGCGGTACCACCCTAGTTCATGTTTAAAAACATGCACTCAAGTAGTTATATAGTAACTAACTTAAAAACTCAGAAAGTGAATTCGCTGTTTCTTTCATCAAGCCTTTTTCAGTCAATGGCTCTTCCTGTCATGAAATCTGCAGTTACTATTTTTCGTCAAAGTTTAAATATTTTATTTATATAGTTGATTATACAAAAACTTACAAGTTTAGCAAGTTCTAAAGTGTTTGTAATCCGTACATTAAAACTCCGGCAGCTACTGCTACGTTGAGTGATTCGGCTTTTCCAAGAATTGGTATATAAATATTTTCATCGGTTTCGCCTAATACTTCTTTTGTAACTCCGTGAGCTTCATTGCCCATAACTAATGCATAATTATCAATCTTGGTTAATTCATTGTATGGTTTTGCTTTAGCATTTACTTGTGAACCATAAATTTTTAATTGTGACTTTTTGGCTAAGTTGATAGCACGATTAATATCCATTCGGTAGATGGGTAGATGGAATTGGCTTCCTTGCATCGAACGTTGAACTTTTGGTTGATAGAAATCAGCTGAGTCTAAACTTGTGATTACTCCATCATATCCTGCTGCATCAGCTGTACGGACGATTGTTCCGACATTTCCGGGATCTTGGACGTCGTCTAGCATGACCCACTTTCCAGAAAAGTCAGTTAAATCATTTTCTTCATTTACTTTAATGACAGCAAAGATTCCTTGTGGCGTCTTTGTTTCTGATAAATCATTAGCAACATCTTCAGAAATCGTTACGGCAATATCGTGGTATTTTTTAACTAATCGATCATCTTCGTATTTTTCCGTAACTAAGAGCTTCACAAATTCTTGCTCATATTGGTCAGCTTCACGAACTAAATGAAAGCCTTCAATCATATAAGTTCCAGTCTTACGAATATTTTTTGTAGCTGATAATTTCTTCAGTTGTTTGATTTCATCATTTTTTTTCGATTCAATATATTTCATATCATCCATCCCTCTTGTTCTATAATATAAATATTAACACATTCGAGAATTTGAGGTGATCAGTTGTGAAACATCTTTCCATTAATGCCGATGGCTTAGTTCAAGGAGTTGGATTTCGCTATTCAACTTTTCAAGTAGCTAACGAACTGGGAGTTACTGGCACAGTGAAAAATGAAATGGACGGTTCAGTTTCAATCGAGGCCGAAGGAGACCAAAAAATCTTATATATTTTCCTTAATCGGATAAAATCTTCCCCTTCACCCTTTGGAAAAGTAACTAAATTGGACTATAATTTTTCTGACGACTTACAACATTACAAGAAATTCACTGTGATTGGTTGAAACGTCAAAAGAGTTAAAGTATATTACTCTGTATACGATTAAAAGGGTGGTTTATTTAAGTGAAGAAAAAATATGTCAAATATATATCAGTACTGTCGCTAGTTTTAGTACTGACACTAGTTTTGACTGGATGTGCTCAAAGTTCCGCAAACTTGCACGCTCCTACTAGTGGGCCATATGGATTTATTTACAAATGGCTAGGAATTCCGTTCCAAAATTTGATTCTAAAGACAGCACAAATAATTGGTGGTACAAACGCATATGCTTGGGGAATCATGATTATTTCCTTTGTCGTTCGCTTGATTTTGGTTCCTTTATCATTGAACCAACAATATAAATCAACGACGCAACAAGAAAAAATGCGTGCTGTGCAACCTCAATTGAAATTAATTCAAAACGCACAAAAGAAAGCTAAGAATCCTGATGCTCAACAGAAAATCAGTAGCTTAATGATGGAAGTTTATAAGAAGAATAATTTAAGTTTAACCGGTGGTATGGGATGTTTGCCATTGCTTCTTCAAATGCCAATCTTGATTGGTATTTATCAAGCCGTACAATATTCAAAGCAAATCGGTACTGCTACCTTCTTATCAATCCCTCTTGGTAAACCAAGTATGATTGTTGCCATTATTGCGACCGTCTTCTACTTGATTCAAGGTTGGATGTCCTTACAAATCGTTCCACAGGAACAAAGAAAACAAATGCAAACAATGCTACTCATGAGTCCTATGATGACATTCTTCATTTCAATGATTTCAACTGCTGCTCTTGCACTTTACTTCTTGGTCGGTGGTATCGTAATCGTGATTCAACAATTGATTACAAATTACATCGTTACCCCAAGAATCAGAAAACAAACTGATGCTGAATTAGCAAAGAATCCAGTTAAAATAGTTGTCACGCAAGAAATGCTTGATGACATTTTAAACTCGGGAGCTTCAAGTGCAAAAACAAATGATAATGGTACTGCAAATCAAAGTGCACAAGCTGAAAAAGAACTACACAAGAGTATTCGTGAATTAAATCAAGGCAAACAAAATCGCAACAAAAATAAATAGTTTCATGATAAAAGGCTATCAATTCAATAATGAATTGATAGCCTTTTTGAGTTTAAAAAAAATCCTCAAATTTAATTGAGAATTACTTTTTTGATTCTTTATCTTTTTTTGTTGTTTCTTCTGGTTGTAATATAGGCAATTCAATCTTAAAAACCGTTCCAGAACCGACAACACTTTCAACTTCCAAGCTACCATGATAGATTTCAATCAATCGCTTGGCAATAGAAAGTCCTAGACCGTTTCCTCCACGTTTTCTTGAGCGGGCCTTGTCAACTCTATAGAATCTATTAAAAATCCGTTTAAGGTCATTTTTAGCGATTCCAAGCCCATAATCTTGGACGACCACTTCCAACAATGCTGAATTAGTCGAAGCAGCCAAATTGATTTCTTTTCGATCAGCTGAATATTTAAATGCATTATCCAATAGGATAACTAAGACTTGCTCCAAGTGATTGCGATAAATCTTAACTTTACTACCCTCACGGATATCGTCGTCGAAATTGATCACAAAATCTGGATGCAACATTTTGAAATCATTGTAAACTTGCGTAAACAATGGTTTGACCTCAGTTGTCTGTTCCAAATATGCACTGTCGATCTGTTCAACACGTGTAAGATCTAGCATCTCTTGAATCAAGGATTGCATTCGTTTTAATTCCTGAAGCGATGAATTGATTGAATCATTCAAAACTTCGGGATCGTCTTTACCCCAACGTTGCAACATACTTAAATGTCCTTCGAGTACAGCAACTGGGGTCCGCAATTCGTGTGAAACATCTTCCACAAATTCTTTTTGTTGATTCGTGTAAGCTTGCATTCGATCTAACATTTTATTGATATTAACTGTTAAATCATAAACTTCATCATTTCTTTTACGTATTTTTATTCTAGAGTCAGAATCAGGTTTCTTATTCAAAGCATCGATTGTCACATTGATTTTTTTCAAATCATTTAAGACCATCGTTACCGCATAAAAACTCAACAGCACGCCTAAAATAAAAACTACGACTCCACCAATGATCAATTTGGTGGTAAATGCATGAATTTCATTCACTGAAGCTACATTATCAACTGTCCGCATCGCTATAATGCTGACAAAAACATAAGCCATTAAGATAACAATTGAAATTAAAGCAGTCCATTTGAAACGGATTGAAATTCTCATCGACGCATCACGTACCCTTTGCCACGAACAGTTGAGATATAGCTAGGTGCTCCTGGGCGGTCAATTTTATTTCTCAAATATTTGATATAAACATCAACGACATTTGTTTCAGTTGATGAACCTGTTCCCCAAACACGTTCCAATAAGTCGTCACGACTCAAAACGGTTCCAACATTTTCCATTAAGGCACTCAATAAATCATATTCGCGTCGAGTCAAGTCAATTACTTCCCCATTACGCTTCAAAGTTTGAGTAGTCTTATCAATAACCAAGTTCTTATATTTTAAAACTTGATCGTTATTTCTTGTCACATCGATATCTAAATCGATACGTCTTAATAATGCCCGGATTCTTGCAAGCAATTCTTCAATTGCAAATGGTTTAACAATATAATCGTCAGCCCCGTGATCTAATCCTGATACACGATCAATAATTGAATCACGTGCTGTCATCATAATAATTGGTGTATTTTTTTCTTGACGAATGCGACGACAAACTTCGATACCGTTCAATTCAGGTAACATCAGATCAAGCAAGATTAAATCCCAATCTTCTGACAACGCTGCATCGAGGCCGGTTCTACCATCACGTTCGACAGTCACTTCATAATTTTCATGTTGAAGTTCGAGTTGAACGAATTTTGCCATATTCTCTTCGTCTTCAATAACAAGTATTTTAGCCATACGTATCTCCTATACATAAATATTAAATTATCTTTAATTATAGACTAATCATCAATTCAAATGTGTCTCTCTTTTGGCAATGCATTAATGATTTTAACATATAGCAAAAATTAAAAGAAGACAAGCTTTTATTTTTATTTTTTTTAAACAAAAAAAGAGACGGTCCCCCGTCCCAAATTTTTACTACATTATTGTTCTTCATACCAAGTATAGTGGAATGTACCAGGTTTGTCATTTCTCTCATATGTGTGAGCACCGAAGTAATCTCTTTGAGCTTGAATCAAGTTTGCAGGGAGTTCTTCTGAACGATATTGATCGTAGTATGAGATAGCAGCCATGAATCCAGAAACAGGAATTCCGGCTTGAACAGCAAAGCTGACAACGTCACGAACATCTGATTGATATTCTTTAACGATACCCTTGAAGTAATCGTTCATCAATAAGTTGTCCAATTTTGGTTCTTCGTCGTATGCATCAGTGATCTTTTGTAAGAATTGAGCACGAATGATACAACCAGCACGCCAGATTTGAGCAATCTTACCGTAGTTTAAATCCCAATCGTAGTGATCAGAAGCGGCCTTCATTTGAGCAAATCCTTGAGCATAACTGATTAGTTTACTGAAGTACAAAGCTTTACGGATCTTTTCAACTAATTCATCGACATTCTTGATTTCTGGTGTCTTTTCAGGCTTAGGTAAAACCTTGCTTGCCTTAACACGTTCATCTTTATAAGCAGAAACATAACGTGAGTAAACTGATTCTGTAATCAATGATTGTGGAACGCCTAGTTCAAGAGCACTTTGTGAACTCCATTTACCAGTACCCTTGTTACCAGCTTTGTCCAAAATCTTATTGACAATATAATCGTCAGTTCCTTCATCGTCTTTTCTAGTCAAGATTTGTGAAGTAATATCGATCAAATAACTTGATAGTTCACCCTTGTTCCAGTCTTGGAAGACTTCAGCAATCTTATTAACATCATTGTTAAACAAGTGCTTCAACAAGTTGTAACTTTCAGAAATAAGTTCCATATCGCCATATTCGATACCATTGTGTACCATCTTTACATAGTGGCCGGCACCATTAGGTCCGATGTATGTAACGCATGGTGCACCATCTTCGTCAGCTTTGGCTGAGATTTGTTCCAAAATAGGAGCAACTAGATCATAAGCTTCTTTTTGGCCACCGGGCATTAATGATGGTCCGTGAAGAGCACCGAGCTCACCACCGGAAACGCCCATACCGATAAAGTTGATTCCAGATTTATCCAAACGTTTGTTACGTTCAATAGTATCTTGGAAGTTTGTATTACCACCATCGATCAAAACATCGCCCTTGTCTAATAAAGGCAAGAGTTGTCCGATAACAGCATCAGTACCAGCACCTGCTTTAACCATCATCATAATACGACGAGGTTTTTCAAGTGAATCTACAAAATCCTCAATTGTATAACTAGGTACTAATTTCTTTTCTGGATGCTCCTCAACAACCGCTTTAGTCTTTGAACCTGTACGGTTATAGATAGCAACTTCATATCCACTACTCTCAATATTTAGGGCAAGATTCTTACCCATGACAGCCATACCAATAACACCAATTTGTGGTTTTGCCATTAATAATTACCTCCGATTTTTGTTCACATATTAATTCTAACAAAAAATCAAAAAAGGAGTGAATAAAACCGCTTCATTTTACGATTATTTTAATGTTAGTTTTACATCTAACCTTATAAGAAATATTTCATTAGAACAAATAAGGGTAGAAAAAAAGAAGTAGTTAAAATATCTCTACTTCTTATCACCATCATCTTTAAATAAACCTTTTAATTTCGCAAATTCTGGATTCACATGCTCTTCTTCTTTTTGCGAATTGAAATCTTCTTCAGAAATCACTTCCCAGTCTTTACCAGAAGGCATGATATTTTCTTGTTCTTCTTTCTTAGTTAAGACCTTTGAAGGAATACTCAATAAAATATTATCAATCACTGATTCATAAATATTAATAGTTGGATTGTCATCGTTGACAGAAATCACAACAGCGTAATCCTCCAAGTCTTCTTCTGCAAGATCATCAATGTTATAAGCTTCATTAATTCTAATATCGACCGGTAATTCTACTGGCAATAAACTTCTTGTTGAAGGTACTTTTAAAGTTGTTTTAACTTTGACATCTGAAATTACTAGACCATGATCATTGAATAATTGGCCCTTCACTTCGACTGGAGCTGAATCTAAAACATCGTCGGAACGAGTTGTCAGCTCTTTAGTTAAATCGAGTTCTTCCTCAAATTCAAAAGGTTTGTCTTTGTAACGGCGAACGTCTTGAACATCCCAATTTAGCATTAATTTACCCCTTTCATGTAAGGTATTCTTCCAAAATCTTGCTTTTCCTTAGTTATCATTTGATAAATTCTATCAGCTCTGATTTCTAAGTCTAAAGCAGCTTGTTCTTTTTTCCCGACACGAGTAATTAAATTCAGGTCGTTTTTCTTTAATTCATTAAGATACTTTTGACCTGATGAATTAAATCCTAATATTCTCAAATAAGGATTTTTATTCACATTATTAATTTCAGATTCTTTCACATTTAATAACGTATACATCATTAAACGTCTCAAACGAGCCAAAGTATAACGTTTTGATTTAACTCGGTCGATGAATTGTTGAAAATTATCACTATCAACAATTTCTTTCTTTAATTTGTACTCCAACCCTTCAACCATCTGATAAATTTGCTGCAATTCATCGATTGAAGAATTTAGAATTTGATATTTCAAATAGGGAAAAAAATCTTCCCATGTAGCAATTTTTTGTTCACTCATTAATGTTTGAGTCAATTTAGGTACTAATCCAGCAATTGGCTCACCATTAATATAGCAATTTCTAACTTTAGTTGCACTAAAATCAGACTGGTTTCTAAGAATTGTTTTCGTATCAATCAAAAAATGGTTTTGTTTGATCTGTAAAACATAATTCAAGCCTAAAAGTTGATTCGGTAGTTTGGAAATCTCAAGTCCCTTTGAACGATAAAAATCAGTCAAATTTTGAGCTGAACTATTTTGATAATTTGGTTTAAAGTCAGCTTTAATGGATGAGATTTGTTGAGCAATTTCATCAAAATCTAATTTTTCTTCAGTTCCAAAAACTAACGTATCGATGTCCAAGGAATTCAAAACTCTTATCGACCCCTCAGCAAATAAGCCTGCTGGTTGTACAGCACTCGCCAGTGGCAATTCGACTACTAAATCGACTCCATTTTCAATTGCCAGTCTTGCTCTTTTCCACTTGTCCAAAATGGCAAAATCACCCCGTTGAACAAAATTGCCCGACATAACGGCAATTAATACATCAGGGTGATATTTTTGTTTGATTGCATCGATAAATAACTTATGTCCATTGTGAAATGGATTAAATTCCGCAACGAACCCATAAATTTTTGTCATAAGATCCTCTACTTTTCAGCTGAAAAGAACCATCTTGTTGAATCATTTTTCACTTCTGATTTGCCAAACTCAGCACTCACTTGGATATTCTTAAAGCCAATATCATTTAAAATCATTTTAAACGTTTCTATTGGATAAGTTCTTTCCTTATGAAGCTCAGTATTGACCGAATATCCCTTAATCTTGTCATTCCAATTGAAGAAGGTCAATTCATGTTCGATACTATGAGGATATTCACCCTCAAAACTATTCCACATAAAAGCTGAGTCTTCAGTTCGATGATTGAACATATAACCAGGAAAAACTTCATCCATTTGATACAAGGAATGTGCATCGAATAAATACTTTCCGCCTGCATTCAAGTGTTCAAATGCTTGATTAAAGGCAACTGCCAACTCATCTTCATCCTTTAAGTAACAAATTGAGTCGTCAAAACAAGTAATGACGTCGAATTTTTCAAAATCATATAAATCCATCATATTGCTTTGAATAAAGGGAATAGTTTTCTTAGCCTTTTGAGCTTTTTCTTCAGCAATTTTTAACATCTCATCGGAAAGGTCAGTTCCTGTAACGTGAAATTTATCAGCTAACAAGATTGTTAAATCACCGGTTCCACAAGCAACGTCTAACAGCGTCTTATCAATTGTTCCGGCTTCTTTTTCAACATATTCAGCCCATTTAGCATACAGTGAATCATCCATCAACTCACTATATACTCGTGCAAATGAGTTATAAATCATTATTCAGTTACCAAATCAGAAATATCTACTTCTGAAGCATCTGACCAAAGTTTTTCAAGATTATAGAAATCACGTTGTTCTGAAGTGAAGACGTGAATAACTACATCATGAAGATCAATCAAAACCCATTCTGAGTTCCGATTTCCTTCAACATGTCCCACATCAATATCATTTTCTGAAGCTTTATCCAAAACTGATTGAACGATAGCATCAACTTGACGTTGGGAACCAGCATCCATGATTACAAAGTAATCAGCCATGATACTTACTTCACTGATGTTCAAAACTTTGATGTCATTAGCATGCTTTTCATCGGCTGCTTTAACAGCGATTTCCATTATTTTCTTTGAATCCAAATTATAAGTCTCCTTTTGTTATCCAATAATTGTAACTAATAAAAGTTGCTGGATATATTTCTCGATTTTTTTCTACTAAGTGTTGTATTGAATGCTTCAATTCATAAGCCACGGCTGAATCTAATGATTTTTCAGCGTAAGCACGAGCTGTTTTGATTCCAGGGAAATCTCTTTCTGGTTCAATGAAATCACCCACGAATACACATTTATCAACCTGCGTCATAGTTGTTGCTCCAACAGTATGTCTGCGGATTGCATTCAACACGTCTTCATCATAAATACCCAATTCATCTTTAATAATTTCAGCACCAACGATTCCGTGCCAAATTGCATTATTATAATTCAACAATTCTGGGTCTAAATTTTTTCTCTTGATAACATCAATGAATTCTTCATCGCTTCGTTCTTTAGCATAATCATGCAGTAAACCTGCTAAGCCAGCACGCTCTACGTCGCCACCAAATTCAGCAGCTAAACCACGACTAACTTTTTCGACTCGCAAACAATGCGTATAACGAAAATCGCTAAGCGTATCATGCATTCTATCTAAAATTTGGTCACGATTCAAATTGCTTTTTATGTCATCATACTTAAAATCATTCACTATAAAGCCCCCTATCCTTGATATACCAGGCCACATCATCAGGAACTAAATATTTGATCGATTGTCCTTTTTTGACCCGTTCTCGAATCATACTTGAACTGATCTCTAGTTCTGGTGTGTTGACCCAAAGTATCGGATATTTCGATTTTTTTTCAAAACCTTTTCGACAAACGCCTACAAAGTGAACCATTTGAACTAGTTCATCAATATGGGACCATTTAGGAAGGTTCTCAACCATATCTCCACCGACAATAAAGTAATATTCTGTGTTGGGATTTAAGTCTTTTAATAACTTAATAGTTTCATAAGTATAACTAATCCCACCACGTTTTATATCGGTCATATCTAAATCAAAATGCATATTATCTCTAATCGCTAATTTGATCATGTTGACTCGATCATCACTATTAATATCAGGCAAAGATTTTTTTACTCCTCGATGAGGCGGAACCTTATCAGGCAAGAACAAAACTTTATCAAGACAAAGCTGTTCATAAACCTGTTCGGCTATTAATAGGTGTCCCAAATGAATGGGATTAAATGTCCCACCAAGGATTCCAATATGTCTTTTTGGTAAATTACTGTGAAATTCTAATTTAGCTTTAGTTAATAATTGTTTTTGAGTATTCATATTTTCATCACTTAAATTTAAATATTCTCTAACTAAACCGAGTATTTACGATTTTTGATTTTTGAAGCTTTTCGATAGAAAATCATCTTTGAACCGATTGTTTGAATGTGAACGATACTATCGTCAACATTTTGTAAAGCTTCAATTAAATCTTGTGGTTCAACCATGGTATTTTGTAAGAGTGACACTTTAATCAATTCATTTTTTTCAATCAAAATTTCAAATTGTTTGATTAAATTATCACTAATACCCTCACGACCGACTTGAAGTACAGGCTTCATTGTAGCTGCTTGACTTCTTAAATAACGGTTCTTTTTTCCTTTTATAATCATTGTTTCTCCTTAAATTATCGCATTCCGAATCGAAACATGCACTCCATCAGGAACATATGCTTTAACTTTTGTACCTGCAGGAATGGTTAGCCAACCTAATCCATAGATAACTATATCTGATTTTTCATGTGCCGAAAAGATTTGACTCTTGAATTTAGGGAAGTCTTTAACGTCCGTTGGTGGAGTTAAAATATCGCCTAAGTGTTTTTGATAAAATTCATCTGCATTAATGGTCTTTGTTCGATGTAATGGCAAACCTTGATTGACATAAAATGTCACATTAGTCTTGTAGTCTAGAAAATCAAATCTTGCTAAACCAGCCACAAAAATCGTTTGGCCATCACGTAATTGGAACGTTGCTGGACGTAATGGTTTCTTAGGTGTAACTGTCTTCAAATCTTTAGCATTTAGGAAATGGGCTAGTTGATAACGGTGAATAATTCCTGGCGTATCAATTAAACTATGTCCATCGTCCAAAGGAATATCGATTCGGTCCAACGTTGTTCCAGGAAATCTAGAAGTCGTAATCAAATCTTTGATATCTGAATTAGAACTGATGATACGGTTAATCAAAGTAGAT
This sequence comes from Companilactobacillus halodurans, assembly GCF_009600995.1. NCBI lineage: Bacteria > Bacillati > Bacillota > Bacilli > Lactobacillales > Lactobacillaceae > Companilactobacillus > Companilactobacillus halodurans. The sequence goes on from NZ_VDFO01000011.1 coordinate 25,626, forward strand.
TTACCAGTATTAGTAGTTCCAACGACGTAAACATCTTTGCCATCACGATACTTCTCAATCATTTCCATCAATTCATCAATATTAGTTCCTTTAACTGCAGAAACCATAATTTGATCAACTGACTTGATTCCATTTTCTTTACTCTTTTGTTGCAACCAGTTCAATAAGCGATTTTGATTAACTGAGCTTGGCAACAAGTCGACCTTATTACCAACGACTAAGATTTTCTTATCGCCGACGAAACGTTGCAATCCAGGAATGACGCTACCCTCATAATCAAAGATATCAACTACGTTAACTACCAAGGCGTCTTCTGCAGAAATTGAGTCGAGCAATTTCAAGAAGTCATCGTCTGACACATCAACGTCAGTGATTTCATTATAATTACGAAGTCGGAAGCATCTTTTGCATAAGAGTTCCTTTGAATCATCTTCTGTGTACTTTTTTAGAGTAGATGCCTGCACGAAACCGGGCTTGTCTTTATCTTCTGTTTGAAGTTGAGCACCGCAGCCGATGCAGTATAATTTCTCATTACTTTCTGTCATTTAATGAGTCCTTCCAATATAAATTCTTATCACGCATTTGCATTGCTTTTAAAATTGGACGTTCAAAAAATCTATTAACACGTGTTTTTTTCGCATCAGTGTTAACTAATGGCTTGACTAAAACAGTCTTTAAACCGGCCCCATTACCTGCTAAAACATCTGTCATCACTTGGTCCCCGACAAACAAGACGTTTTCTTTGTTAATACCATTCTCTCTTAAATGTCTCATAATTGTAAAAGGCAAAGGCTTAACAGCTCTGGCAACGATACTAACTGGCAATTGTTCGACGGCTTTTTCTGTCCGTTCATAACTGTTGTTGGTAACAACCATAACTTCAATATTATTCTTGGCCATTTGATTGAGCCACTTACGTAACGATAAGTCATATTTATCACTATTCCAAGGCAAAAGGGTATTATCCAAATCTGTCATAATGGTCGTGATGTGCAATTTCTTCAGAGAATCGACATCGATATCAGTGATCTTATCTAGCATAATATATGGTTTAAACATTTTTAATCCTCGTTTACTTTGCTATTTAGTAAAAAAACGTAATTTGGGGTTATCCAAATTACGTTTTAAATTTAAGCTAAAGCTTTTTTAGCTGTATCTACTAAACTTGTGAATGCCTTTGGATCTTCGATAGCTACTTGAGCCAACATTTTACGGTTAATGTCAACATTAGCTAACTTCAAGCCATGCATCAATTTGCTGTAGCTGATTTCATTCATTCTAGCAGCAGCGTTGATTCTTGCAATCCATAATTTACGGAAATCGCGTTTTACTTGACGACGATCACGGAATGCATAACGGTATGATACCATTATTTGAGTATGAGCTGCTTTAAAAGTGATATGTTTTGATCCACGATATCCCTTAGCTAATTTTAAAACTTTCTTACGACGTTTGCGAGTTACTGTTCCACCTTTTACACGTGGCATAATGACTCCTCCTTTTTATTATAAAGACTTAATAATTAGTGTGGCAAATTAGTATGTGGCTAACATTTGCTTGATACGTTTCATATCACTTGCATTAACCATACCTGGCTTAGCCAATTGACGACGTTGCTTCTTAGTCTTACCGTGGAAACGGTGACTTGTATAAGCGTGCATTCTCTTCCAACCACCATTAGCAGTTTTCTTAAATCTCTTTGCTGATGCGCGGTGTGTCTTTTGTTTAGGCATGAAAATCCCTCCACTATTTCTTCTTTTTGTTATCTTTAGCGTTAATTGGATCAAGCATCAAGAACATACTACGTCCATCCATCTTAGGTCTGGTTGTTACTGTAGCAACATCCTTAGTCTGCTCAGCGACACGGTCTAAGACTTCCTTACCTATCTCTTTATGAGTAATTGCTCTACCCCTAAAGCGAAGAGAAACTTTGACCTTATCACCCTTAGCTAAAAACTTACGAGCATTGTTAAGCTTGGTATTGAAATCATTCTCTTCAATAGTTGGGCTTAGACGTACTTCTTTAAGACTAACGGTTTTTTGTTTTTTACGTGCTTCGCGATCCTTCTTTTGAAGATCAAACTTATATTTACCATAATCCATAATTCTGGCAACAGGTGGTTTAGCACCTGGGGACATAAGGACTAGATCCATATTTGCGGCTTCAGCTAAACGTTGTGCCTCTGCCCTTGGTTTTACACCAACTTGATCGCCATTTTCAGAAATCAAACGTACTTCCTTTGCACGTATTTGATCATTTATTAACAATTCTCTTGCTATGAGTAGTCACCTCCGAAGTAATTTAACCCACAAAAAAAGCGGGCTGCACAAGCATGCCCACTATATATTTACGCAATCGTATTAACCTAGAGGCGAATGCATAGGTGAGAAGCGGGCGCTTCTGCTTAATCTCAACAGTTATTAACTATATCAATAGATCATGTAAGTGTCAATACTTTTATTCAAAGTAAAATCAAGCCTACAACTCTCACTAGACGATTCGACTACCGTTCAATACATTTTATATCTATAAAGCTTGGTATATTAATATTCTGTTGGTCTCTTATTTAATTTTAACATTTTCATTTCTCAAAAGGAATTATGATAGCTGGAATAATTATGAAAAGAGTATTTAAATACAGTTATTATAAATTAGGATGTGAGAAATCATGAGTAAAGTAAATAATTTCATTGAATTAGTTGAAGCAATTTCAACAAATGAGCCCAAAATAGAAATCAAACGAAATATCACCGTTAATTATCCACTGATTATATCTCCAAATACTAAATTAGTTGGAATTCCTCAAGAAAATAAATCCTTGCCTGCATTAATTTTTCAAGATAGCGATGGAATTGGCGTGACACAAGACAACCAAATTTCTGACTTATCAATTTTAGCACCTAGTGAAAAAAGAGCTATCTTCTCTGCGAGCTTTTCAGAAGATTTAGGCCATTTTGAATTTAAAAATTTAACGCTCTCCGGTCAATTTTCATTCATTGCAAAGTCCCCCACTAAAACCGCAGATTTAATTTTAAATAAAATCAACATTCTTCAAGCCGATGCCAGACATTATTTAGAACAACCACAAAAATATGGGGTTAATGTTTTGCAAGGTGCTTTGACAATTTACAATTTTAATTCAGATAGTTCTAGTTTATTGACAATTGAAGCTACAGATATTTCTATTGGACAAGAAAATAACCCTGTCTTTGGTTCAGGCGTTTTCATCGCTGGTTTTGGCGACAATGGTGGAAAAGTCAAAGTCAAAGAGCTGCAAACAAATGAGGTTCATTCAACTGGTAAAATTCCCTTTGGCGTTGCCGACTTGATCACTGGTGCTATTTTTATTGTCAATGGTGCCTATGCAAGTTCTGTAATTCAAAGCGGAAAAACTACTACTTACGGCGTCAATGACATGGTACTTGACGCTTGGGGAGAAGTCGACAACTGGGTCGTAAACGATACCGTCACTTCTTACGGACCTTCTGGAATCGGCTTCGTTAATTTTGGCACTTTCAAAACTTTCACTGCTAAAGCTCCAATCGAAACTTATGGACTTGGGGCTCGAGCCTACAATCAATATGATGGAACTTTGGAAGAAGGACACTTTTCTTCCATTAATACATTTGGCGATGGCTCCATCGGCATTCAAATTTCCAAAAAAGTTGGTTCGATTTTTATCGATGGAGATATCAAAACCAATGGAGATACTGGTAATTCACTCGTTAAAGGAATCAACGTTAAACTTCCTGCTAATGCTCTTAGTATCAAAAATGGCGGTGAAGTCAAAAAATTAAACATTCACGGAAACATTGAAACTTTTGGTAAACAGATCACATCCCTTGTCGCTGACAGTGGTGCAATCGTTCATAATATCAAAATAGATGGTCAAATACTTGCCCACGGTGAAAATTCAGAGACAACTAATATTTCATCAGAAAGTACTTTTCCATATATTTAATAACTAAATTTATTTAACTTAAAACATCAAACAGTCGCAACGATTTTACCGACGGTTTGATGTTTTTTTAATAATTCTAAGCCATCAGGAATTTCTGCAAAGCTGATTTCTTTTGTTATCAAGGGATCAACTACACCTTGACTGACTAATTTAACTAAAGAATCAGCCATAACGCCTAAATCATCCAATTGACTCGGTGTTTTTCCTTGATGAGCACCACCTAAATTCAAACTCAAAACGCTTTGTCCCTTTGCACTCAAATTGTAATGAATAATGTCAGGGACATTTAAAATATCAACTACAGCACCATTATAAGCTAAGCGGTTTAAATCCCTTTGAGACTCAATTCCACCAACATCATTAATGATTACATCTACCCCAATACCCGATGTAATCTGCTTAATCATTTCATCAGTATCCTGATTCTTATAATCGATAATATAATCGGTACCAATTTTTTTAACAAAATCTTTTTTCTTTTCAGAAACAGTTGTAATTACTGTCAAACCAAGGTGTTTAGCTAATTGAATAGCAATACTACCAACTCCGCCAGCTCCAGCATGAATTAAAATAGTCTTTTTCCCAGTCAAATTCATCTTTCTAAAAATAGCTGCATATGCTGTTAACCCACTGCATAAGATTGCCGCTGCACTTTGATAAGTGACATTATCTGGAATTTTTCCTACTATATTATACTTAGCTTTGGCGTATTCAGCATACACGCCATTTTTTGTTAAATCATCGTGGAAGAAAACTCTTTGTCCAACTTTAAAATCTTTAGGGTTAGTTTTACCAACCTGAACTATTTCACCGGCTGCATCTAATCCTAAGACATGGGGATAGCTCCAATTAGGATTATGACCCTCAGCCATTTTATAATCGACAGGATTTAATCCAACTGCATGCACTTTGATTAAAATCTCATCGTCTAGGATTTGGGGCTTTTCCATTTCTGATATTTTAATATCTTCAATTTTATTTTGATTTGAATTTATCGTTAATGCTTTCATTCTATTCCTCCAATTAATAACTGATGAATTTAGATTAGCACTGTCATATCAATTAATTCAAACATTTCAAGATAAAAAAATCCTCGGATTATTTAGTAAGTTTACTTGCTTTACCAAAAATTCGAGAATTTTTATTTTTATTCAGTAACCTCTTTTAAGTCACTTTTATTCTTTTTAACATCATTCTTATCGCTTGAATCATTTTCAACTTCATCGAAGTTCCATTTCTTTTTGAGGTAGAAGTAAAATGGAATACCGACAGCCGTAACAACGATACCAATCATAGTTGTTAAGAATTCAGTAAATAAAGTACAGACTAGAATAAAGGTTCCACCAATAATTGCAACAATTGGAATGATTGGATATAGCGGAACTTTGTAAGGACGATACAAATCTGGTTTTGTGTGACGGAGTTTAATAACAGCGACAAACGCCATTACATAAAAAATCCAGATTACAAAAATCAGCATATTGGTAATTGCATCAAATTGGCCTGATAGCATCATTAAACAAGCAATGGCCAATTGAATAGCCCCGGCTGCCCAAGGTATTCCTGCTTTATTTAATTTTGCAAAAGTATCGCCAAATGGCAATTTGTGTTCTTTACCCATAACATAAGGAACACGCATACTTGTCATTGTATAGCCATTCAAACCACCATAAACAGAAATTAAAATACCAATTGTAACTAATTTACTTCCCATGTCGCCAAAGATGGCAGTTGATGCATCTGAAGCAGCATTCAAATTACCGGAAATTTGGCCGAGAGGCAAAACAAACATGAAGACGGCATTAACTAATAAATAAACTATCATGATAACGGCAATCCCAAGAGAAATTGCTCTTGGCAAATCTTTACGCGGATTTTTCATTTCACCTGAGATATTACCAACGTGAATCCAGCCATCATAAGCAAACATAGTAGCTAAGAGTCCGTTACCAATGGCTGCAATAAAGTTACGATGTGGACCTGCAACAACAGGGAACAGCGAGAAATCAACCGGTCCTTTGTGCAAGAATCCAAAGAGTACTATCAATGCTAATGGAATCAGTTTAGCAACTAATGAAATTGAAGTGACGCGTCCACCAACTTTAGCACTGATCCAATTCAGGGATGTAACTGAAAGTGCACTTAAAACTGCTACCGGAACTATCCAAGCATTCGAGAGTGTGAACAAATGTGCAAATTGAGTCCCAAATGCAATTGAGATAGCGGCAACATTAGCTGGGAAATAAATGATTGCTTGGGCCCAGCCAGCCATAAAGCCCCAGAATCCTCCATAACTATGTTCAATGTATCTTGTTAAACCACCTGTTTCAGGATATGCTGCAGCTAATTCGGCTCCCGTAAGACCAGCACAAATGGTAATAATTCCACCTATCAACCAAACCAGCATCGTCAAACTGACGGAACCAGTGTAATTGGTAACGGCTGAAGCTTTGAAGAAAACTCCAGTACCGATAACAGTTCCAGTTACGGTTGCAAAGGCGGGAAAGAAGCCAATTGTTTTCTTTAAACCAGTATCTTGATCGCCCATAATATTAACCTCCAATACAAAGAGAAACATCCATTTTCGTTTTTTAAAAAAGAAGAGATGTTGCACCTCAGGATGCAGCATCTCTTGTTGTCTTCAAAAGTTCTGTCTAGCCGATTCCCCCATCAGCTTCAACTGGTTTGAAGAAGTGGTCGATGATTTCTGATACTCGGCCCAAATCAACGTTACCACCAGATACCATAGCAACAACTTTCTTATTCTTGAGCCATCTGTCATCAATCTTATGTGATTCAAGAGCTGCAACTGGAAGTGCACCGGCACCTTCAGCAACAACCTTTGTTCTTTGTAGCAAGTCTTTCATTGCTCCAGCAATTTCATCTTCATTAACAAGAACAATTTCATCAACTAATTGACTAACAATTGGGAATGTAATGTCACCAGGTGTAGCAACATCCGTTCCATCAGCGAGTGTAAAGTCATCGTGATGTTTTGTAATCTTACCAGCTTTAACTGATGAATACATGCCGTGAACGTTTTCTGATTGAACACCAACAATGTGAATTGATGGATTAAATGATTTCAAAGCAACTGCGATACCTGAAATCAAGCCGCCACCGCCGACAGGAACGATAACTGTATCTACATCCCAAATATCATCTAGGATTTCCAATCCAATTGTTCCTTGTCCAGCAATAACATATTTATCATTAAATGGATCAACGATTGTCTTTCCTTCACGTTCAGCACGTTCACGCATCCATTCGTGGGCATCATCAAAAGTTGCTCCGTGAATATCAACTTCAGCACCGTAGCCACGTGTTGCATCACGTTTCATTTGTGGTGCTTCATCTGGCATAACAACTGTTGTGTCGATTCCAAGAAGGTGACCTGTTAAAGCAACACCTTGAGCGTGGTTACCAGCAGATGCTGTAATAACGCCACGGTCACGCTCTTCTTGACTTAAATGATTAATTTTATTGTTAGCGCCTCTGAATTTGAATGATCCAGTCAATTGCATGTTTTCTAGCTTTAAGAAAACATCGCCACCAACAATATTTCTACTCAAAAACATTGATTGTACTAAAGGAGTCTTACGGGCATATTTACCAACAATAGCCTGAGCCTCTTGGATATCGTGAATATCTACCATAGTATTAACATTTACGCCTTTAATCATTTTTCTACCTCACCAATTTTTTATTTTAATTAACGGATAGTTCTTTCAAATCTGTAAATGGAACATCTAATGAATCAGCTAAGCCTTTGTTTGTAACTTTACCCTCATAAATATTTACACCAGAAGCTAATGCATCATCATCCATGATTGCTTGATCAATTCCCTTATCAGCAATTTCCAATAAGTAATCGATATTGCCTTTTGCCAAAGCCATTGTAGCTGTACGTGGTACAGCACCAGGTTGATTTGGAACAGCATAGTGAATGATTCCATCTTTAACGAAGATTGGGTCATCAATTGTTGTTGGGTGGTCAATTGTTTCAACAGTTCCACCTTGATCAATTGCGACATCAACAACAACGCTGCCTGGTTTCATTGATTTAATCATGTATTCTTTAACCAACTTAGGTGGTTTTGAGCCTGGGATTAAAATTGTTGAAATAAAGACGTCAGCATCTTTGATTTCTTTAGCCAAGTTTTCTTCATTTGATTTAACAGCACGGAAGTTTTGGTCAGCAAACTTCTTTTGAAGTTCTTTGATACGTTCATCCTTTAATTCAATGATTACAACTGAGCATCCCATACCTAAAGCTAATTCAGCAGCATTTGTAGCAGCATTACCACCACCAAAGATAACTACGTTACCAGCTTCGATTCCTGGAATTCCTGGTAATAGAATTCCTTGTCCTTGGTGTTGAGCTTCAAGATAATAAGCTCCCATAATCACAGATCTTCTACCGGCAATAGCACTCATAGGTGCTAATAATTCCAACTTGCCATCTTTAACAATCGTTTCGCCGCCAATAGCTGTTGTTCCAGCTTTCATCATAGCTTCAACTGTTGGTTTAGATGATGCCAAGTGTTGGAATCCCCAAACAATCTTGCCTTTTGTAAAGTATTGATATTCTTCTGGATCTGGTTCCTTAACTTTAACGATTAAATCAGCTTTCCAACCATCAGCATGGCTAACTAGTTTACCACCAGCTTCAACATACTCATCGTTAGAAAATCCAGCACCAACTCCGGCGTTCTTTTCAACAAGAACTTCATTTCCGGCATCGACCATTTTACGAACATTTTCTGGAGTAGCCGCTACACGGCCTTCTCCTTCTTTTTGTTCCTTAATAATACCAATTTGCATACTCACACGCTCCCTTTGTGAAGTCTATAACTATTTCCTTACAAATGCATGATAACGCTTACAAAAAGAGCTGGCAACGCCTTTTTTTACTTCACAAACTGGGATTTTGGAGGTATCCACTGGTAAGATTGGCTTCCAGAAATCCAAAAAAACTTTGATTTCACAATTATCACTTTTTGATTAATATATAATTGTTATATTTATATCAATATAAATAAACAACTGTTCATAAATCGTGAACAATGTTGCTATATCGCCTTTTAGATACTATTTAAATTTAAAAAGTACCTCTGGTCCTTTTTTTAATTAATTTAATTCTCAAAAATTGACTGAAATTTTTGAAACTAGTTTTTATGTATAAACATGTCAAACAGCTTAGATTGCTCATTCTTTAACAAATTTTAATTCAATTAAAAAAAGCCTAATCACGTTTTTTACGTGGTTAGGCTTAAAAAATTTAACTTTTATTTGACTTTATTAATCTTCACGACTGAAATTACTAATATCAGCCACAACACTATTAATGAACATCTTAGCATTTTCTGATGAAGAATCATCTTGACCGTACTTTCTTACAGAAACGGTAGCATCTTTAACTTCATCATCACCAACAACAACTGTGTAAGGAATCTTCATTGTTTGAGCGTCACGGATCTTGTAACCCATCTTCTCATCACGATCATCGATTTCAGCACGGATATTCTTAGCACGTAATTCTGAAAGAACATCATTTGCATAATCTGAGTGAAGTTTATCATTAACTGGAATAATTCTTACTTGTGTTGGAGCTAACCATGTTGGGAATGCACCCTTGTACATTTCAATTAGGTATGCAATAAATCTTTCCATAGTTGAAACGATACCACGGTGAATCATAACTGGACGGTGATCTTCACCATCTGAACCAACATATGTCAACTTGAACTTCTCTGGTTGCATGAAGTCTAGTTGGATGGTTGACAATGTTTCGTCATTACCTAGAGCTGTCTTTGTTTGAACATCAAGTTTTGGACCATAGAATGCAGCTTCACCTTCAGCTTCGTAGTACTTAAGACCAAGGTCATCCATAGCACCCTTAAGCATTGATTGTGATCTATCCCACATTTCATCATCATCGAAGTACTTCTCTGTGTTAGCAGGGTCTCTGTAACTTAGACGGAATGAGTAATCTTTGATATCGAAGTCTTTATAAACTTCAACCATCAATTGTAGTGTACGTTTGAATTCTTCTTGAATTTGATCAAGAGCAACGAATGTGTGACCATCATTTAATGTCATTTCACGAACACGTTGCAAACCACTCAACGCACCTGATTTTTCATATCTGTGCATCATACCTAATTCAGCAATACGAAGAGGCAAATCTCTGTATGAACGGTTGTGGTGCTTGTAAATTTGAATATGTGAAGGACAGTTCATTGGACGAAGTTCTAGCATTTCGCCATCACCCATATCCATTGGTGGGAACATGTCTTCACGATAGTGTGCCCAGTGACCTGAAGTCTTATAAGCATTTAAGTTCATAAGGATTGGTGTATAAACGTGTTGGTAACCCCAAGCAACTTCCTTATCAACAATGTATCTTTCAATAACACGACGGATTGTTGCACCATTTGGCATCCAATATGGAAGACCGGCACCAACTTCTGGATCAACGAAGAACAAGTCAAGATCACGACCAATAGTTCTGTGGTCACGTTCTTTGATTTCTTGACGACGCTTCAAGTCAGCTTTTAGGCCATCTTCTTCATAGAAGGCTGTACCATAAATTCTTTGAAGCATTGGGTTACTTGACTTACCTTGCCAGTAAGCACCAGCAACTGAAAGCAATTCAAAGTGTTTCAAAGCACTAAGATTTACTAGAACTGCATCGTAACCGAAATCAACAAATCCATCCAACTCATAAACAGGAATTTGGACTGATTCAATAGCACCAATCAATGATGACTTGTATGGATCATCTTTGAACATTTCTACAAGGTCTTTCTTGTCCATCATTGATCTTTTAATTTCATCATTGTTTTTGATGATTTTATTCATCAAAGCAGTAATTTCTTTTAATTCATCAACGCTGATTTGTCCTGACTTGCTATCAGTGTCAACGTAGAAACCATCACTGTTTGATTGTTTTTCACCGAAGTGAAGATCTGATTTAAAGTTCTTAGCTGCAGCACTGAATACCAAAGCAGCAGTATTTCTAAGTACCTCTTGTGCATCTTCTTTATCTTCAGCTGAGATAATTTCAATCTTACCGTCTTGCTTGATGGGACGTTTTAGATCGACTAATGTATCGTTAAGTTTACCAGCAACAGCTTTTTTGCCCAATGATGTGCTAATTGACTTAGCAACGTCCAAAGTAGTTGTGCCTTGATCAAACTCCTTAACTGAATCATCTGGGAATGTTAATTTGATTTTTGACATAGACCTATCCTCCTAAAATTTTGATAACAAAAAAATACGTCCCTGAAGTATAAACATATTCAAAAATATGCATATACTTCAGGGACGTATTTCGCGCGGTTCCACCCAGTTTAAAACTGTACAACAAATAACAGTTTTCTCTCATTTAGTTATAAAGTAACTGACAATTATACAATTTTAAACGAAAATGGTAACTCCAGTAATGGGTAAGCTTCCAGTAATCGTACCCTCCCTGAGTAGAACCGAAGTGTTATCTTTCATTGGCTTCATTTAAACATTAATTTTTTATTATTGCAAGCTATTTTTGAAATCTTCTGTTTGGACCAGTCACGATCACTTCACGAGATAGATACTTAACTCGCTCCATAATTCGTTTAGCTTTAACTGGCTCTTCTTCACCTCGTTGGTTTATCGACAAGTGCTTTTCCAATTCATTCATGGAAAAATTCGACGAAAAGAAAGTTGGTAAATTCTCTTGCATTCGATATTGCAAAATAACTCCCAAGACTTCATCCCTAATCCAACTAGACATTGAATCAGCACCAATATCATCAAGCATTAAAATTTCAGCATCTTTAATCTTATTGACCTTTTCTAAAACGCTATTAGTTCCAATTGAATTTTTCATTTCAATGGCAAAAGTAGGAAAATGCATCAGGGTCGTATGAACATCATGTTTAAATAATTCATTTGCGATTGCTCCCAAAAGATACGTCTTGCCAACGCCAAAATCACCAGCCAAATATAAACCAGGAATAAATTTTTTTTGATTTAAATAATGATCAATGAAATCTAGAGCTTGACTCAAAGCATCCTCTCGACCTTGACCGCTGTAATCGTCCAATTTAGCATTCCGAATATCAGAAGCCATATCCATCAAAACAAATCCAGACTCATATTGATCTTTTTTCTCGCGGTTTTGCAATTTTTCATTTGGATAATAGGCAACTTCAATATTGTGGTTGCTGACAATCAATTTAGGATAATAGCCCTGAGTCAATTCACTTTTATGGTGCTTATTATTATAAAATTCATAAATGCTAGCAGCACTGGTAGAAATAGCATTGGGATTAATCTCATCGCTATTTTTTTTCAAAAACTTTTGAACATCTTCGTCTTTTAAAGCTGCATTAAGAAGACGGCGATAATCCTCCGTCAAATTCTTTGAATTTAAATATTCTGCCAATCTGCTTCCTAATTTTTCCATGCTTAATTATCCTTATTTCTTAATCGTTTTAGTCTATCTTGAAGATTAGTCTGATTCTTTTGAGTATTTTGATTCTGAGGAACCTTTGCTTTAACTTTACTCCAATCAGTAGCTTGTTCAACTTTACGATTTTTATTGTTATTGAAATGTCGTTTGGGATTACGAGGCTTGGTTTGAAAATCATTGATTCTTTGCAAAGCCTGTTCAGCCGTCTGAACCTTATTTTGCTGCCAATCATTAGCCATTGTCTCCATCAAAGGCAGCGTTAATGTTGGTGAATTTTGCAGAATATAATAGACCATGATATTCAATACGGAAACTGGCAAATAACTTTTCATTGCCATATTTCGTAATGCCCTTGATTCGACTGTACCAGTAAAACCACCGCTCTTTTGTTTTTGAGCAGCTAAAAAGTCTGCTGGGGTCATGGTTTTAGCTTGTTGTAAAATTTGTTGCTCAGCACGATTCCAATTCTTGGTTGACGCATTTTCATCTTCTTTAGGACTCGAAACTTCTTCCAAAGCCTGCTTCTTTACAGAAATATTGACATTCTTTTCAAAACGGTCTTGAGCTGATTTTTTGAGTCTTGTTGGGTCAATCTTATTAGTCACGATATTGCATGTTTTCCCAATCAAATTGATCAAAGTCATTTCATCTAGTCCATAAAAGGCATGCAAATTCAAAATCAATTCTTGATTTTCTAAGACATTATCGGAACTGATTCGATAAGATTGCTGCAAACGGTCCGTAATTAATTCCCAGTCGAGTGGCTCCATCTTTTTCTCATTTAAAGATGGATTTTTCTTTGAAGGCTGTGTTTGGAAACTATTTTGAGTATTCTTAACTTCTGAAGGCGTGTTGATCAAATCATTATTGCTCAACTGAAAAACTTCTAGAAAGTCTTTTGTGATTTCTTGGGAATTCTTCAAAACAAGATCAGAGTGAGAATATTTATCAGCCAATAAATGATACTTTTTCTCACCTACTTGTTCGTAAAGAAAAATGCTCATTAAGTCATCCTTAAAGAATTCATCAGGTGATAATGGTTCTATCAGTTGATAAACATAGTACGGTCCCAAATCATCTTTCTTTTCAAATGTCCTGATTAAACCTAAAGCTTCAGCTTTGATTCGAGCCTCATAAAACCGTCTTAAATCAATGCCTAAAAGCCCCAACAAATCGGCGTGGGGCTTTCTTTGCGTTACCAATTCTTTATTGGGAACTTTCTCCCATAACAACAAATAGAGACTGAATGCCTCAATCCCTAAAATTGGTAAATATAAATCTGTTAAAATATGTCGATCATCATCGTTTAGATGACCATTGGGTAGACACCAATAGCCTACTAGTGGCGTAAACTTATCTGATGCAAAATTACCTGTAGACACCGGCACGCCCCCTTACTTCTTATCCAACTTTTTACCGTTAGACATCATTTCTTGAACTTCTTTCATAAAACCATTCATATCCTTAAATTCACGATAGACGCTGGCAAAGCGAATATAAGTTACATCGTCAACTTTAGCTAGAATCTTCATCACATGTTCACCGATAACTTGTGATCTGACTTCGCTCTCACCAGTTGCTCTAATCGCATTTTCAACTTTATCAACGATATCGTTCATTTGGTCCATCGTAACTGGTCTCTTTTCAGCAGCTCTAACTAAACCACGTAAAAGCTTTTCACGACTGAATTCTTCGCGATTGCCATTTTTCTTAATAACTAAAAGTGGTGATTTTTCTAATCTTTCAAACGTCGTAAATCTTGTACCGCAATTTTCACACTCGCGTCGACGTCTAATAGCACGTCCTTCATCACTGGGACGACTGTCAATAACCTTTGATGAATCATGATGACAATGTGGACAAATCAAGATTCTAACCTCTTTTCTTAATTAAAGTTGTGATATCAACTTATCAAAATCTACTTGCAGATGATCTAAATCACTGGAATTATCGATAATAAAATCCGCTCTTTGGTTTCTTTCATCCATCGACATTTGAGAATTGATTCGCTCTAAAGCAACTTTTTTGCTCAAACCATTACGTTCCATAAGTCGTTTCAATTGGACTTGTGGTTTGATATTAATACTGATTACACCATCAAAATAAGCTTGATACCCGCCTTCAAACAAAAGGGGTATCTCGAAAATACTGATGGTTGCACTTTTTGAATTCTTAGTTTCAGATATAATTTTTAAAATTCTTTTCTTAATCAAAGGACGAGTAATCTTATTGAGGCTTTTCAATTTTTGATAATCGCCAAAAACAATCGAACCTAATTTTTTTCGGTTTAAAGTTCCATCTTTTTTTAGAATATCTTCTCCAAAAACATCAACAATTTGACGTAGACCAATTGAACCTGGGACTACTACTTCACGAGCAATTTTGTCAGCATCATAAACTTGATAACCCTTTTTTAAAAACAAATCTAAAATTGTTGACTTACCTGTTGCAATACCGCCGGTAAAACCATATATCTTACTCATTGGACTACTTGGCAATATGGACAAAAGTGCGTTCCACGTCCGCCAACCTTAATTTTTTTAATTTCTGTACCGCATCTTGGACAAGGAGTTCCCTCTTTGCCATAGACTTTCAAGCGGTCTTGCATATGTCCTGTATGACCTGTGGCATCGACGTAAGATCGAACAGTTGAACCACCAGACTCAATTCCCATTTTCATTTCTTCGTTGGAAGCTTCAATAATGGCTTGAATATTTTCATCCGTTAAATGGTTTGCGGGAGTTTCAGGATGTATTTTTACTTTCCAAAGTACCTCATCGACATAAATATTACCTAGACCACTCATTACAGATTGATCCAATAAAACAGTTTTAATATCTTTTCGATGACGCATAATTCTAGGCTTGAGATTTTTAAAAGTGAATTCACTTGATAGTGGCTCTGGCCCAAGTTTTTGAATCGACTTATTATTTTGTAAATCATCGGTTGGCCACAGTTGCATCCTACCAAATTTTCGAACATCATTATAAATCATTTTTTGACCATTATCTAATGTAAAAATTGCATGAGAGTGCTTATCAATTGCTGCAGGATCAGCCGAAACACGATAACGGCCTTCCATTCTTAAGTGACTGATAATTGTATAACCATTATCCAAATGAATCAACAAGAATTTTGCTCGGCGACCCACATCAGTAATGGTGCTGCCGGTCACAAATTCAATAAATTGCTCAACATCCCCAGTAATTAAATTTTGATAACGTATTTCAACATGCATAATTTTGCGCCCTTTTACTTGGGCATTTAAACCACGTTTAACTGTTTCAACTTCTGGCATTTCTGGCATCTTATCACCTATTTTGCTTCATACCAAGTTTTTCCATGAGCTGTTTCGACCTTCAAAGGAACATCCAACTTAACTGCCGAATCCATCACGCTTGGTACTAATTTTTCTAACGTCTCAATTTCTGATTTTGGAGCTTCAAAAATCATTTCATCATGTACTTGTAATAATAAATTAGCTTGTAATTTCTCTTTTTCAAGCATCTTTTGCATATTAATCATAGCAACCTTAATAATATCAGCCGCACTTCCCTGAATAGGAGTGTTCATAGCGGTTCTTTTAGCAAAGTTTCTAACATTAAAATTCTTTGAATGAATATCTGGCAAATAACGGCGACGATGCATAATTGTTTCAACATAGCCATTTTCACGAGCATACTTAACGATATCATCCATGTACTGCTTAACGCCAGGATATTGTTCAAAATAAGAATCAATAAAAGCTCCAGCTTGTTTTCGACTAATACCAATATTTTGAGATAGCCCATAATCGCTAATTCCATAGACGATACCAAAGTTAGTCGCTTTAGCTTGGCGACGCATATTCGGAGTTACCTCGTCAGTACTATTCAAGCCAAAGATACGCATAGCAGTGTGAGCATGAATATCGTAATCTTCTTTAAAGGCTTCTTGCATATGCTCGTCTCCCGAAATATGAGCTAGCACACGCAATTCAACTTGAGAATAATCAGCTGAGAAAATCTCCCAATCATCATGTTGAGGAACAAAGGCTTTACGAATCTTTTTACCTTCGTCAACTCTAATCGGAATATTTTGCAAGTTAGGTTCAATTGATGACAAACGACCCGTTTGCGTCAAAGTTTGCAAGTAAATCGTATGAATCTTGTTGTCGGGTTGAATGAATTTTTGGAGGCCAACAACATAAGTTGACTGAATCTTAGAAATTTGACGATAATCTAAGACTTTTTGAACCAGCGGCGATTTATCTTTCAATTTCTCTAAGACATCGACTGACGTTGAATAACCAGTTTTAGTCTTTTTAATAACTGGCAGTTTTAAGTCTTCAAACAAGACGACGCCCAGTTGCTTAGGTGAATTGATATTAAATTCTTTCCCAGCATCTTTATAAATATCTTTTTCAATCTCAGCTAATTTGGCACCAAAGGTATTCTCCATCTCTTTTAATTTCGATGCTTGAACAGTAATTCCCTTGATTTCCATTTCAGCTAGGACTTTAGACAATGGCAATTCAATTTCATCGTATAAACTATCTTGATCATTGTCCTTTAATTCAGCCATCATTTTATCTTTGAGTTTATCGATAACTTGAGCTTTTTGAGCTAAAAATTTCAATAATAAATCATCATCTTCTGGCACAGCTTTTTTGACGCCTTTGCCATAAAATTCATCTTCGGTTGGTAAATTGATATTGTAATTTCTGGCAACGAGTCCGATGTCTTGCTTATTATCATTAGAATCCAACAAGTAAGCGACTAACAGCATATCAAACGTCACGCCATCAATTTCACAGCCATAGCGATGCAACATCGCAATCGTTGCCTTATTATCAAACAAATACTTTTCCTTAGAACTATCAGCTAACCAAGCCTTCAAAGCTTCATTTTCCAAAATAGAAAAGTCAGTCGTTCCATAGTAATTTTTCCCATCAGATATCATTAGACCAATAATTGGCGAAGTATGGTAGTTATCGCCAAAACCTTCAACAATCAACGTTAAAGTTTGATTTTCTTGAACTAATTTTTCGACACTTGCTTTATTTAATTCCTTAACATCAAGGTCAGCTAATTCAGCTGTCGAATCTTTTGTTGGTGCATCCATTCGATCTAAAAATGATTTGAAATTCATCTTTTGATAAAACTGCATCAATTGTTCTTGATTATCGCCATGATATTCAACATCGCTTAAACCAATTTCAATTGGAGCATCTAAATCGATCGTGGCGAGTTTCTTACTTAAAAAAGCTTTGTCCTTATCGTTAATTAGATGCTCTTTTAATTTGCTTTTTTTCATCTCATCAACATGGTCATAAACATCTTCAACGCTGCCATATTGATTGATTAATTTGATAGCGGTCTTTTCACCGACTTTTTCGACCCCAGGATAATGATCGGAGTTATCTCCCATCAAGCCTTTCATATCGATAATTTGTTTGGGTGTGTTTCCTAATTTTTCTTTGACGTGTTCTGGAGTGTAGCTCTCCGTTTCAGTGACACCCTTAACATTGACTTTAACGGTAATTTTATCAGTTGATAATTGGGTCAAATCCCGATCACCTGTGATTATCGTGACATCCATGCCTTCATTTGCGGCTTTATGAGACATAGTTCCGATGATGTCATCTGCCTCATAATTTGGCAATTCATAAGTTTTTATTCCTCGATAATTCAATAAATCTTGAATCAAAGGCAATTGTTCCATCAATTCAGGTGGAGTTTTAGCACGTGTACCCTTATATTCTTTGAACATCTCTGTTCTAAAGGTCGTTTTCCCTGCATCAAAGGCTACTAAAGCATGTGTTGGCTTTTCATCTTTTAAGATGATTTCTAACATATTATTGAAGGCATACAAGGCATTAGTATGGATTCCCTCACCAGTGACGAATTTGTCTAAAACGTTGTGCATTGCAAAGAATGCTCGAAACGAGACACTGTTTCCATCTATTAAAAGTAATTTTTTATTTTCTGACATATATTCTCCAATAAAACCGAAATTAACTACTACTATTTTAACAAATCAAGACTCTTTGTAACAGTTTTGTCGACACTAAAAAAAGTCCTGATTCTCTAAAAGTCAGGACTTAAAAATTAATTATTCTTTTTTTCATATTTGTAATAAATATAAATCACCGATAACAAGACTAAAGCTGACAAAACGGTCAACAAAATAAAGTCGAGTTTAGCACCCATGAGGGTATTTATGACCTCATCATTTGTACCACTAGTCAAAGCCACCGCTGAAATAACGACTGATAAAACGTTCGTACCTAATGAACCAGCGTATTGCTGCATCATACTAAATAACGAGTTTTGATCAGATTTTTTTCTACCAGTAACTTGAACGCTACCATCAGATAATGAATTAGCGAAACCAAAGTTAAAGCCTAATCTAACCACAATATAAATCAAAGTGATAGTGACAAAGGATAAGTTATCACTATTGATCCAAAATAATGCTGAACCAACTGTAATCAAAATTCCACTAGTCAAAAGAGGTGGCAAAGCACCCTTTTTATCATACCAGGTACCAGCAACTGGCCCTAATAAAGCACCTAATAATGACCCCGGCAACAAAGTCAAACCTGCTTGAGCTGAATTCATCTTCAATGCTGTTTGCGCAACAATTGGAATAACAAATGACAAACCAATATTGATGAATTGCAAACTAAAATAACCAAATAATCTTAAACGAAGCACTGGTAATTTCAAAATTGAAAAGTCAATCAATTGACGAGAACTCTTCTTGTTGTACCAAGCAAAAAGCAAGAATACAACAACCGAAGCAATAATCCACAAGATGAATTGGCTTGAAGTCCAGCCATGTTTACCTGCCTGGTCAAAGGTAAAGAGAACCATTGAAAAGATTGCTGCCAAAAAGACAACACTTAAATAATCAAAGGAAATTCCCTCTGTACCCCTGACTTTGCCTCGAACAGTAAACCATCCAAGAATAAATAAGATTACAATCAAAGGAATCACGCCAACAAAAATCTCACGCCAAGTCCAAAGTCGATTGATTATACCTCCATAAGTTGGTCCTAAAGCTGGAGCTAAAGAAATCACCACTCCAGCTAATCCTGTATAAAGTCCTAATTTAGCTGGTGGAATCTCTTCAAAAATTAAATTAAACATTAATGGAGTTGACAATCCAGTCGCAATCGCCTGCAAAAGTCTCCCTGCCATTAAAATTGGAAAGGTTGGCGAGAACAAACAAACCAGCGTTCCCACTAAACATAGTGAAGCCGCAAAAATAAAAATTTTCAACGGATGAAACTTTTTTAACACGTAAGCCGTTGTGCTCATGACAATGGTTGTTAGCAACAAATATCCAGTCGTCAACCACTGCACGGTCCCTAAACTGACATTCAATTCCTTAGTCAAAGTTGGAAAGGTTACATTCATTGAAGTTTCAATCAAAATTCCGGTAAATGACAATAATCCAACCGCTAAAATCGATAATTTTACACGTGTTGATACTCTATCTTCCACGTTTTTGCCTCTTTTTTCTAGATATATATTTAATATTACCCATTTTTAACGGAAAATTCCAAAAAAAATGAGCTATGACAATATGCTCTGTCATAGCCCAACCTGTAATATCTGTATTCATTATACAAAATATTGAAAATTATTTCTAGAATTTACAGAAAATTTTTATTTGACTAATTGTCCTTTTTTATAGACTTGTTTATCTTTTTGTTGAACAGCTTTGATATCCTCCAGTGGATTTTCATCCAAAACTAAAAAGTCAGCAAACTTATCCACATCAAGACTTCCATAATTATCAGTAATTCCCAATAATTCAGCCGCATATTTAGTCGTTCCAAGCAAGGCTTGATAAGGACTTACACCAAGTCCTGCAATCAATTCCAATTCATCGGTCGTACCAGTTTCAAAACTATTGAATGGTGTACCAGCATCAGTTCCAACAACGACTTTCACACCTTTTTTCAAAGCCATACCGATATTTTTGAAGAAATCTTTCTTAACGATATCATTCTTTTTAATCATATAATCTGGTATCTTACCGACACCATACTTATCGATTCCTGCACAAGCATTCAAGGTTGGCACCAAATAAACATTGTGTTCTTTCATAAACTCTGCTTGCTTTTCATCAACATAAATACCATGCTCGATTGAATCAACTCCAGCATCTAGGGAAATTTGAATCCCATTGTTGCCTTGAGCATGTGACGCTACCGTCATGTGTTTGGTGTGGGCTTCTTCAACAGCTACACGAATTTCACTTTCAGTTAACTCGGTATCGTCAACTTGATCGGTTGAAGACATCCCGCCACCAGTTGCCATAACTTTAATATTCTTAGCTCCAAGTTTAAATTCCTGACGAACTGATTTTCTCATCTCATATGGTGAATCAACCAAATGACCCCAAGTTACATGACCGTCTAAATCTTCTTTAAAATCTCCATGACCACCAGTCATCGTCATTGGTCGACCTGAGGGCAAAATTTCAGTTCCTCCTAATTGTCCATCTTCTTGAAGACGACGTAATTTAATATCGACATCAAACGGACAACCGCAATCTCTGATGTAAGTGACCCCTGCATGCAACAACGTCTGCAAATTTTTCAAAGCTGTAAATGTAACCTCAGCTTCAGAAAGATATTCCAATTTATTTGTAACTGGATTCATCATAATGTGCGTATGTGCATTAATTAAACCAGGCATAACAAACTTATTTTTCAAATCAACTTTTTGATAAGAATCATCAGGAGTCCCAATGCCCTTTGCCAAAATTTTTCCCTTGTCGTCAACCGTCAAATAACTGTTTTTCACAATTTCATTTTTAACGCCATCGAACAAGTTTAAATTAATAAATGTTTTCGTCATAATTAATAACCTCTAAAATACCTTAATACCTTTCTTATAAACTGCTTTATCTTCTTGTTGAATAGCTTTGACATCAGCAACCGGATCATTATCTAGAACCAAGAAATCAGCAACCTTGCCTTCTTCCAAAGTTCCATAATCTTTGTCGATTCCAAGTAATTTGGCACTGTTCTTAGAACTTGCAAACAAAGCTTGTTCATTGGTTGCACCAACTGAGGTCATCAATTCAAACTCTTTAGTAGCATCTTTAAAGCCATTGAATGGCGTTCCAGCATCAGTCCCAAAAGTCAATTTAACGCCAGCTTTAGCTGCCACGCCAACACGTTCATAGAAATCTTTAATAAATGAATTGGCCTTATCCAACATATATTGTGGCAATTTACCTTCGCCGTATTCAGGAATCGTATAAGCAGCAATCAATGTAGGTGTTAGATAAGTGCCTTGTTTAAGCATTAGATCGATGTCTTCATCAGTTACATAAGAACCGTGTTCAACCGAATCGACTCCAGCAACAATCGCATTGTGAATTCCGTTTGCTCCTTCAGCGTGAGCGGCAACTGTCATGTGTTTTGAATGGGCTTCTTCAACAGCAGTTTTAATTTCATCAACTGAAAGTTCTGTATCATCAATTTGGTCAGTCGCTGACATAACGCCACCAGTTGCCATAACCTTGATGTTCTTAGCACCCAATTTAAATTCGTGACGGACTGCTTTTCTCATCTCATCAGTAGAATCTACTAAATTACCCCAAGTCGTTTCGCCATCTAGTCCTTCGGTAAAATCACCGTGACCACCAGTCATGCTCATAGGACGACCTGAAGGCAAGATTTCGGTACCACCTAGTTGACCCTCGGCCTGCAATCTAGCCAATTTAATATCGACATCAAAGGCACAGCCGCAATCTCTGATATATGTAATACCTGCTTTTAACAATTCTTTTAGGTTTTTTAAGACAGTAAAAGTAACTTCAGCTTCAGACAAATACTCCAATTTATTCGTTTGGGGATTCATCATGATGTGAGTGTGAGCATTAATCAATCCTGGCATCACGTACTTCCCTTTGAGATCAACAACTTCTTGTGAATTAGGTGTATCCTTAAAACCTAATTTAACAATTTTGCCTGACTCATCATCAACGATAAACCAAGCATCCTTTTGAATACTAGCTTTGTTGCCATCAAATAAATTGAAATTTTTATATAAAGTCTGTGTCATAGTAATGCCTCCTAAATTTATTGACCAAATTCTAAGATTCATTTTAATTATTGTCAACGCTTTATTAATTATTTCCAATTTAAATAATAAATATTTTAATTTAAGCTTTACCACAGTTTAGGCGTTGATAAGCCTGATTTCCTGATATTATAAAAATTAAATTTGACATAAAAATAAAAAAAGAATAAGTTAAATTCTAATAATTTTTTAATCTTGTTATTTAGGAGGGCAAGCTTATGAATTATCTTATTGCATTTACTATTGTTATGGTTTTTATGTTAATTGGAGATTGGGTATCGGCTGCAACAAAAGCCTTCATCCCTTCAATTTTTATTACAGCTATTTGCTTCGTGATTGGCTTTTGGACCGTCTTGCCCAAAAATATTGTTGCTCAAGCATCGTTTAATAGTTCTTTTATTGGAATCGGCATTTCTCTACTATTGGTTCACCTTGGTACCTTAATGAATTTCAAAGAATTATTAGCTCAGTGGAAAGCAGTGTGTATTGCCCTTTTAGGGGTTTGCGGCACATTGATTTTCACTTTGATCGTAGGTACTTTTATTTACAATTGGCACACAGTCGTTGCCGCTATTCCACCATTAACTGGAGGTTTAGTTGCTGCACTATTGATGACTAATGGTTTAAAGGCAGCTGGTATTACTACATTAGTCGCACTACCTGTTTCAATGTATATTATGCATTCAATGATTGGCTATCCTTTAACTTCACTCTTATTGAGAAAAGAAGGCAATCGTTTAGTAACTGAATATAATCATGGAAAAGACGACCCCGACTCAAATGTCTTTAAAATGATTCACCAAGAAAAAGTTGACGAAAATAATAAAAAACCGGTTTTGAATTTACCCGACCAATATCAGACACCGGTCTTTATCATCGTTCGTGTGGCTTTAGTTGCTCTATTGAGTAATTGGGTAGCAGGTTTGATGAATGGCGTCATCAATGCTAATGTCATTTGTTTGATCTTCGGTGTTATCGCCCATCAACTAGGCTTCTTGGAAGACAGTGTCCTAAACAAAGCAGGCGTCTTCAATTGGTTGATGTATGGTCTACTTGCATATATCTTCTCGCAATTAAGTCTCACGACCCCACAAGTAATTGGAAATATCATTATCCAAATCATTGTCTTGATTTTCTTAGGTATCTTTGGAATGTTTTTAGCTTCATTTGCTTTAGCAAAACCTTTTGGTATGAGTAAAAATATGGCTTTTGCCTGTTCACTGACAGCTTTATTTGGTTTCCCGGCTGATTTTGTTTTAACCACTGAAGTTTGCCACAGTGTTGCAAATAACAAGGGCGAGGAAGAATATTTAACTGCCAATATCCTGCCAAAAATGTTAGTTGGAGGCTTTGCAACAGTATCTGTCGCATCAGTTATTATTGCGTCTGTCTTCTTGAAATTACTTTGATTTCAATTGAAATTTTTTAATAGCGACAAAAGACACAGCAATCGAAAAACGATTACTGTGTCTTTTTGAGTTCACAATGATATAAATATTTATTCGACCAATTTACCTTTTTTGTAAACTTGTTTATCTTTTTGTTGAACGGCCTTGATATCTTTTAATGGATCTTCATCTAAAACTAAGAAATCAGCAATTTTGCCTTCTTTAATTGAACCATATTTATCATCGATTCTTAACAAGTGAGAACTGTTTCTAGTTGCTGCGAAGAGAGCTTCTTCATTGCTTGCTCCGACATCTGTCAATAATTCCAATTCCTTAGGAATATCGCTAAAAGTATTGAATGGAGTTCCCGCATCAGTACCAAAAGCTAATGTGACGCCACCTTTAATTGCTACTTTCATACGAGCATAGAACTTATCCTTAAAGCCTTTAGCTTTATCGACCATATAATCAGGTAATTTCCCTTCACCGTAAGCAGGAATTGAATAAGTAGCAATAACGGTAGGTGTTAGGTAGATACCTTTTTCTTGAATCAATTCAATATCATCGTCACTGATCAAACAACCATGTTCAATCGAATCGACGCCAGCAAGAATTGCATTGTGAATACCAACAGTTCCTTCAGCATGAGCAGCAATTGTCATGTGTTTTGTGTGAGCTTCTTCAACGGCCGTTTTAAGTTCTTCCATGGAAAACTCGACATCATCAATTTGGTCAGTTGAGGACATCACGCCACCAGTTGCCATAACCTTGATATTTTTAGCGCCTAATTTAAACTCGCGACGAACAGCATGACGCATTTCATCAGGTGAATCAACTAGATTGCCCCAAGTCGTCTCGCCATCTATGCCTTCAGTAAAATCAGCATGTCCACCGGTAATACACATTGGACGACCTGATGGTACGATTTCAGTTCCACCTAATTGGCCTTCTTCTTGTAGCTTATGTAATTTGATATCAACATCAAAGGCGCAACCACAGTCTCTAACATAAGTCACTCCGGCTTTAAGAGCTTCTTTTAAATTATTTAGAGCAGTAAAAGTAACTTCAGCTTCTGACAAATATTCCAATTTATTAGTAATGGCATTCATCATCAAGTGAACGTGAGTATTGATCAAGCCAGGCATGACGAATTTTCCTGCTAAATCGACCACCTTTTCAGTATCTGGAGCATTTTTAAAACCTAATTTTTCAATTTCACCAGTCTCATCATCGATGATGAACCAAGCATCAGGTTGAGTCTCTGCTTTCTCACCATCGAATAGACCAAAATTTTTATAGAGAGTTTTCATAATAAACAGCCTCCAAAATTTAATTTGGTTTGAGTTTAGGTTGTATTTAATTTATTGTCAAAAAGTAATAATTATTTTATTCATATTTATACTTTTCGTCTATTTAACAGTTTATTAATTGCTTTAAAAATTAAATCAGCATAAATTCTGCATTAAGAATTTAATATTTTAGGAGGTAGTAATTATGGTATATTTACTTTCTTTTACTATCGTGATGGCTTTTCTCCTGATTGGCGAATGGGTTTCAACTGCAACTAGAGCTTTTGTTCCATCGATTTTTATCACTGCAGTTCTTTTCGCCATCGGTTTTTGGACAGTTTTACCTAAGAACATCGTTCCCCAAGCTTCATACAATTCTCAATTCGTAGGCATTGCCATGTCGCTACTCTTGGTTCAAATGGGGACCTTGATGGATTTAAAAGAACTATTGAATCAGTGGCGTGCCGTCTGTATCGCCTTACTAGGCGTTGCTGGAACTTTACTCTTTACTTTAGTTGTCGGTTCCTTCTTCTTTGATTGGAAGACCGTTGTTGCAGCCGTTCCTCCACTAACTGGTGGTATCGTTGCAGCTTTACTAATGACAAATGGACTAAAAGCAGCCGGTATTACTTCTTTAGTAGCCTTGCCAGTTTCAATGTTCATTATGCACTCAATGATCGGTTATCCTTTGACTTCAGTTTTGCTCCGTAAAGAAGGCAAACGATTAACGACAAAGTATCAAAAAGAAAAAGACGATCCTAATTCAGAAGTAGCCATGATGGTGAAAAAACATCATCAATCTGAAAAGAATCAAAGGACAATCTTCAAATTACCGAATGAATTTCAAACGCCCGTCTTTATCATCACTCGAGTTGCTTTGATTGCTCTTTTAGGTAACTGGGTCGGAGCCTTATTGCACGGTGCAATCAATGCTAATGTTATCTGTTTGATCTTTGGTGTTATCGCTCACCAACTTGGCTTTATTGAAGATAACGCACTAGACAAAGCTAAAGTCTTCAATTGGTTGATGTATGGATTGCTTGCTTATATCTTTTCACAATTGAGTCTGACAACCCCTCAAATCATTGGGAAAATTATTATTCAAATCGTAGTTTTGATACTGCTTGGCATTCTAGGTATGTTCATCGCTTCATCACTTCTTGCTAAACCATTAGGATTGAGCCGTGAAATGGCCTTTGCTTGCTCCTTGACTGCTTTGTTTGGTTTCCCAGCCGACTTTATTCTGACAACCGAAGTTTGCCACACAGTCGCAAATGATGAAGATGAAGAGGCCTACTTAATTGAAAGCATTCTTCCTAAGATGCTTGTTGGTGGCTTTGCTACCGTATCTGTTGCTTCAGTCATCATTGCTTCAGTCTTCTTGAAATTACTTTAAAACAAAAAAGCCGCTGAAAATTCAGCGACTTTTTGTTTGTTTAAATTTTATTGTTGATTAGGATTTAAATTGCTTAATAATTGTTCATAAGCAGTTTCATATTTTTGAACATCCCCAGCACCCATGAAAATCATGACTGTGTTGTGGTAATCCAAAAGTGGTGACAAGTCATCAAGCGTTAGAACTTTTCCACCTTTATGAATCTTATCGCCTAAATCTTTACTTGTAATGTCTCCATGAGCTTCACGAATAGAGCCGAAGATATTAGTTAGATAAACTTCATCAGCTAAATCCAATGATTTAGCAAAGTCATCCATCAAGGCTAAAGTTCTGGTATAAGTATGTGGTTGGAAAACAGCAACAATCTTTTTATCAGGATATTTTTGTCTTGCAGCATCGATAGTAGCTTTAATTTCTTGTGGATGGTGAGCATAGTCGTCAATGATAACTTGGTCAGCAACTTTCTTCTCACTGAAACGTCTCTTAACACCACTGAATGTTTGTAATTCACGGTTAATCAAAGCGTGATCAAGGTGTTCCATGTGACCTACTCCAATTACAGCTAATGAATTCAAAACATTGTGTTCACCAAACAATGGAACTTGGAAGTTACCAATATTTTCACCATTGATTGAAACATCAAATGAAGAACCTTTGACAGTTCGTTTGATGTTAGTTGCACGAATATAATCTGATTCGTTCAAACCGTAAGTATAGATTGGAGCGTCAGCTTTAATTGATTTAGCATGTTTATCTTCACCCCAGATGAAGATACCCTTTTTAGTCTTTCTAGCTTCTGACTCAAAAGCATCGACTACATCATTGATGCCACCGAAGAAATAATCAGGGTGATCAAAATCAATATTAGTAATGATTAGGTAATCGGGAGAATAAGCTAAGAAGTGACGACGATATTCATCAGCTTCAAAGACGAAGAATTTGGCATCCTTATCCCCTTTACCAGTACCATCACCAATTAAGTATGATGTCTTAGCAATTCCACTCAATGTATGTGCCAAAAGGCCGGTTGTACTAGTCTTACCGTGTGATCCAGCAATACCAATAGAAGTATATTCAGAAACTAACTTACCAACTAATTCTGGATATGTAATCACTGGTAAATGCATATCATTAGCTTTTTTAATTTCTACTTGATCATCATCAAAGGCATTTCCTTTAACAACTGTCAAACCTTCATGGATATTTTTTTCATCAAACGAAAAAATTTTAATTCCGGCTTGTTCAAGTCCACGTTGTGTAAAAGTATATTTATCGATATCTGATCCTTGAACTTCATATCCTAAATCTTTCAAAATAAGTGCAAGAGCACTCATTCCTGTTCCTTTAATTCCAACAAAATGATAGACTGTCTTTTCCATATTAACTCCTAAGCGAACATTTTCTCTGCTTCTTTAAAATCAAATGCCTGTCCAGCTGTACCCTTATCAAGAACCAAGATACCACGCTTTTGAGGTGCATTGGGAATGCCTAATTCTCTTGCAGAACAAATCATTCCATAGCTATCTACGCCTCTTAAAGCACCAGGCCAAATCTCAGATCCAGTCGGCATCACCGCACCAGGCAATGCTACTACAACCAATTGTCCCTGATCAATATTAGGAGCACCACAAACAATTTGAACTGGCTTATCTAAACCAACGTCAGTTTGTGTGATGTGCAAATGATCAGAATCAGGATGATCCTTGATTTCGTCAACATGTCCAATCACGAACTTTGGACTCTTGTCAGATTCTAATTTATCAGAAAAACCTGCTTGAGCAAGTGCATTATTTAATATGTCTACTTGCTTGTCGTCAAGAAATACTTGACCGGAGTCATTTTGAATCCCTAGCTTTTCTCCTAGGTCAAAAAAATTGAAACCAATGGCTTCATTAGTTTCTTCATTAAAAATACGTACTACATTATCTTTTTGGGTCGTATCTTGAGTCGTTACATCTTCTGACGTTTCAACAATCAAGACATCCCCTAAAACATCTGGATTATAAAAGCTTAATAGCAAGTTTTTTCCCTCACTTGATTAATTATTTGTTAACTACACTGTTAATAAAGGTCTCAACTTCTTCTTTAGTTTTTCGATCTTTATTTACTAGTCTACCAATTTCTTGGCCATTTTCAATGATAACAAAGCTAGGAATACCCATAATTCCTAATTCTTGAGCAACTTCCATGTTATTATCACGATTAAAACTAATCCATTCAAAGTCAGAGTATTCTTTTTCTAGTTCTGGCAACTTAGGTTCAATAAATTTACAATCTGGGCACCAGTCGGCATGGAAAAATAGGATAAATTTCCCTTGTTTTGTAGCTTCGTGCCAATCTTTTACATTATAATCTTCAATATTCTTCATAAACATTTCACCTCTATCATTTAAGATACTTTTTATTTGTTAAACGGTCAATTAAGTGCTCTTGACTACGAGAATGATATATAATGGTGTTAATATAATATTAAATCGAAATCAAGGAGTGATTTTTATGAGTAAAAAAGGTATCGGTTCATTAATCGTTACTGGTACTGTACTTGCTGCAGGTGCAGCTGCTACGGTCTTAGTAAAACACCATCTAGATAGCGAAAAAATAATTGACAAAGTCAAGTCCGTTTTAGGCGAAGATAGTAAGGTCATCGGTTCTTGGGTCGAACCATTTTATCAAAGAGTTGACGTAAATGGTCGTTCAACTTGGGGAATCGTTGGTGGAGTTACTACCATGGACGAATTCGATGTCGCCCAATATCACTTCATTGCTGATGCTTTGACTGGTGAATTATTAAACATTAAAAAAGTACAGTAATCACAAATCAATAATTAGTTTTCAAAATGGGCTTTCAGGTAATTTATCCTGAAGCCTTTTTTTGAGAATTTTTCTTCATACTCAGTTTCAATATTAGTGGCATTTAAAGTCTCATCATTATGAAGATCTAAAGAAATGTCATCAAATTTCATCCCATAGTTATTTAAACTAACTAAGGAATATTCAAAAAGACCTTGATTGTCGGTCTTAAATTGTAAATAGCCATCGTCTTTTAAAATATATTGATACTGTTTCAAAAATGTCTTATAAGTCAGGCGACGCTTTTCGTGTCTGGTCTTTGGCCAAGGGTCAGAGAAATTCAGGTAAACGCCACTGACTTCATTTTCGGCGAATAATTCTGACAAATCAGCTCCGTTAGCTAATAATAATTGCAAGTTGGGTAATCTTAACTCAACTTGCTTTTTTAATACTAAAGCAATCGCACCCTCTTGGACGTCCATTGCAATATAGTTATTTTGAGGATTTTCTTGTGCTAGTTCAGTAATGAATTTTCCCTTACCTGAACCAACTTCAATAAATAGCGGTTGATTTTTTGCAAAACGATCCTGCCATTTCCCCTGCATATTTTCTGGCTGAACGGCAATCAAATCAAGATTCTCATTGATCATGTCCTTAGCCCAAGGCTTGTTTCTAAGTCGCATAAATATAAATACTCTCCATTAATCTAAATATTTTTTCAATTGTTTTGGCATATAGAAATAGTTGACGAAAATTAAAACAGCAAATCCTGCCACGATAATAATCAAACTATTTAGACTAAAACCAAATTTGTATAAAATTGCTAAGGCACTGATCACCCATTGAATCGACAGGATGACTGTACAAAGTTTCGTAAAATTAGCAATTTTAACTTTGCCGCTGATTGGATAAAGACGTTGCATCAAATTTTGCATGACTTCCTTAAAGTAAGGTTTCAATTGGAAACCAACTAAATAGATGAACAACATTTCCACAATCAGTGAAATATAGAAATTATCAATCAGAACTAACATAATAGCTTGAATAACCGTTAAACGCAAAAATAAACCTAAATATTCATTATTCCGAACAAATCCTCGAGCAAATAAATATAGATAAGTACTCTTATTTTGGAATTTGATAGGACTATATAAGGAATCTAACCACTTACGGCGTTTAATCTTGCTATTTACTCCGGGTACATCGGTAAAGAGATTGTAAAAACGTTTAATCCGAAACATTCGTTGATTTTCAGTTTCAATAGCTAATTTCCACTGTAACTGACCGCTTGTCTCTAAAGTTTTTACTTGAGCGTTCAAGAAGAAATAATAAACTAGCGCAACAATAATCATTATCCAGCTAAATAAATAAGTTGAAACGATTAAAGAAATTACTAACAATAAGTTTGAAGCTAAACGTAAACCCAAGCTGCCAAATTTAGCTCGACCATAAATCTCCATTAAATTAACATTCAAGAATCCAACTTTAAAGATTATCAAGCCAACTGCAATAACTACAATATCTAATATATGCAGTCCGGCCCCTCTTGAAGCAAAGGCTGATAACAAGAAATTGACCAGCATTAACTCAACCACTGGTAAAAAGACACTGTATTTTTTGGCTGATTTGAAATACTGATAAAATTCCTTTTCTTTGACTAACAAAAAAGTGCTATCAGGTTCTTCTAAAAGTGTCGCAATCCCACCAACTTGAACTGCCAAAAATAATAATAAAATAACGATTGGCTTGCCCAGTAAGAGTTGATGATGAATCGTTCCTAAAAGATTTGAATACCAAAATCCTAAGGCTCCTATCAAAACGATAAAAGCTAAAACAAAATTGTCATTAAAGATCAATCTGAGATATTTAAATTGATTAAGTTGATGTCTTCTTAATCTTTCATTCCAAAGTTTTGACATTAGAGATCCTCATTCGACATCTTGATATAAATATCATCAAGATTAGAATCTTGCTTCATATCGAATTTCGACTTCAATTGATCCAAAGTTCCGTCGGCTCTAACTTGGCCGTGATTGATCAAAACAAATTTATCCGCATGGTCTTGAACAGTAGCTAATACGTGAGTTGACATCAAAACTGAACAACCTGCTTGTTTCTTTGCTTCAACGATATTCAAAAGATCATTGACTGCTAGTGGATCGAGTCCGGTGAATGGTTCGTCAATAATAAACAAACTGGCATCGGTCATGAACGCACAAACAATCATTACTTTTTGCTTCATTCCTTTAGAGAAATTCTGTGGGAACCAATCCAACTTGTTATCCAAGCGAAATGTCTTTAACAATTCGTTCGCGTTTTCCCAAGTTTTATCATGATCCAAATCGTAAGCCATAATCGTTAAATCAATATGTTCTCTTAAAGTCAATTCAGGGTAAAGAATCGGCATCTCTGGAACATAAGCGATTTTCTTACGATATTTTTCGACATTATCGTGCAAGCTGATTCCGTCAATCAAAATCTGACCGCCACGAGGCGTCAAAAGACCGATAATATGCTTAATGGTCGTTGATTTACCAGCACCATTCAAGCCAATCAAGCCAACAACCTGGCCACTTTCTACTGTAAAGGTTTCTTTCTTTAAAACTGATACTTGACCGTACCCTCCGGTCAGTTCTTTTACTTCTAAAGTCATGGATTAAACCACCTATATCTGTTTTTAATAATGTTAATATGATAGCATTGTAGTAAATATAATGCTGTTTTTGAAAGGAGATTTTTACATGGATGATTGCATCTTTTGCAAAATTATTAACAATGAGATTCCTAGTACTACAATTTATGAGGACGACGACATTAAGGCCTTTTTCGATGTTTCTCAAGTAACGCCAGGTCATACTTTAGTAGTTCCTAAAAAACACGTCAAAGATATCTTCGCATATGATGAAGATTTAGCACAACGCGTCTTTAAGAAGATTCCTATGATTGCACGTGCTATCAAAGCATCCAATCCTAAAATTATCGGAATGAATATTTGCCAAAACAATGGCGAAGTCGCTTATCAAAGCGTCATGCACTCACATGTTCACTTAGTCCCTCGTTATTCTAAGGATGACGATTTTTCAATGCACTGGGGTGACAATACTGGTGTCGCAAGCGACGGTCAATTGAAACAACGTGCTGAAAATATTAAGCAACACTTGGAGGACTAAAATGAAATTCTTTGCTGGATTCATTGTTGGATCTATTTCTGGAGCTGCATTGCAACTATTTCAGTCAAAAGATTCTACACCTAAGGATAATGATACCAACATATTTCAGAATATAAAAGATTTTAAAAATATAATAGCTGATCTTCAAAAAAATTCAGCTGTTGTCCCTGAGGTCGTTTCAGGGATTCAAAAAGATATTTCTAATTATGCTTCAGACATTAAGCCTGATGTAGAGCAACTTCAAGAATCAATTCAAACAATGAAAAATAATCTTGATGACTTGAAGGAAAATTCGCACTAATTATGAATTTTTTGTGATTTTTTTATAAAATGACAAACTATTCAGTTTAATTTATGGTAGTCTTTTCAATTGTAGACAGATTAATTAAGGATGTGTAAAGATGAATAAACGTTTAACTAAATGGATCTTAGCTATTGCTGGTCTATTTATGGTAACAGTTGTTGCTGGTTGTTCTGGTAACAAGACTGTTGCTACTCTCAAGGGTGGAAGAATTACCCAAGAACAATACTACAAAGAAATGAAGAGTTCTTCATCCGGTAAGCAAACACTTCAAACCATGATTATTACTAAGGCTCTTGAAAATCAATATGGTGATGATGTTTCTAAGAAACAAGTTACTAAAGAATACAACAAGTACAAGAACCAATATGGTTCATCATTTAGTTCTATTCTTCAACAAAATGGTATGACAACAGCCCAATTTAAGAAGAATATTCGTACAAATCTTCTTACTAAAGTTGCTCTAAAGAAGAACAAGAAAGTTACAAACAAGGATCTTAAGAAAGAATGGAAGAGTTACCAACCTAAGATTCAAGTAGCTCAAATCCTTGTAAGTAAGAAAGCTACTGCTAAAGAAGTTATTACTAAACTTCAAAATGGTGAAGACTTCAGTAAGTTAGCTAAAGAATACTCAACAGATTCTGCCACAAAGAACAAAGGTGGTAAGATGGCTTCATTCGATAATGACAGTACTAGTGTTGATACAGACTTCAAGACAGCTGCTTACAAGCTTGACAAAGTCGGAGATTACTCATCTACACCAGTTAAAACAAGTTATGGCTACAGCGTAATCAAGCTTCTCAAGAAACCTGCTAAGGGTAAGATGAGCGATCACACTGCTGAACTTAAATCTAAGCTTTATGCTTCATGGTTACAAGATTCAACTACGATGCAAAAAGTTATTTCTAAAGTCTTGAAGAAGGCTGATGTTTCTATCAAGGACAGCGATTTGAAAGATGTTCTTTCAGGATATGTTTCATCATCTTCATCAAGTAAATAATTGGCTCTTTGTCAAATCGTATTGATGAATGATTTTTGAGCTTATTAAGTACCCTCATTGAGGGTACTTTTTTTATGCGCAAATCAATCTTATTCTCTTAATAAAATGGTCAAGATTTCTAAATCCATAAGAATTTCTTTTCAATTTCTTTATTTTTCCAATGGTGCCCTCAAGAGGGCCGTTGGAATATGGCAATAAGCAACTGTTTTTTACATAATTTATATTTTTTCGTAACGTTGTAATGGCTGTATCCATTGCGGTTCCATTTCTTTTATACCTGTAGGTGGTTTCCCTAAGTATATCTATGTCATGATGTCTTATCGCTTCTTGAATGCTTTGATAAG
>NZ_VDFO01000012.1:0-57970 GCF_009600995.1 Companilactobacillus halodurans
AGGAGCAACATTTAGATCGACAGTTAGCGGCTTTAAAAGACGTTGATAAATTATTTACGGATAAATTAAGTGGGGCTAACACTAATCGGCCAGAACTGCAAAAAATGCTGGCCTATATTCGTGAGGGAGATATTGTCCTGGTCACTGAATTAGATCGCTTAGGCAGAAACAACCATGATTTGACTAAGATCATGAACTCCATTCAAAATAAGGGTGCCACCCTAGATGTGTTGAATTTACCGTCCATGACAGGGATTGCTGACCCAAATTTACGTCAACTGATGACCAACTTGATTATTGAACTCTATAAGTATCAGGCCGAAAGTGAACGTAAGCGAATCATTGAGCGCCAGCAGCAAGGGATTGCCTTAGCTAAGCAGCAGGGTAAATATCATGGGCGCAAACCCCAATACACCCAAGACGATCCCCGCTTGCAACACGCTTTTAAGCTTTATCAAACGGGTATGAGTGATGTAGATGTTGCCCGTAATACAGGGATTAAACGGACGACCTTTATCAGATATCGAAAGAAATTCAATATACAAAGATGATGTTTACATGAGAGAATCATAGCAGAGCGGACCACTTGAAACTTCTAACTCCACTAAAATCCGAGAAATGACCAAGAAAAATGACAACTCTTCGAATATTGTTACTTCAAATTAAAATCAAAAATGATTACCTTAAAAATTGAGGTTTTTTAATTAAAATAATATTATTTTATGCTGTGTTATCCGCAATTCTAAATCTGGATCATAGTGATATTTGATAGCTTTGTAGCAGTATGTAAATAAAATTATTATTCTGATAAAAGCAAGCAACGATTGACAATTCTGAGCGTTATTTTTCGAATCATGGCGTTTTTATATTACAATGATCCTAGAAAAAGTAAAGTTATGGAGGCGATTAGATGAGTGATTTGGATCAGACAAACAACTATCGATACGTCATTGTTGGTGGCGGAGTGGTTGCTGGCTATGCCGTCAAGGGAATTCGACAGGAAGATTCAGAGGGTGAGATCTTAATTATTTCGCAAGAGGCGGATGTCCCATATGAACGACCGGCACTGAGTAAAAAACTATGGCTAGATGATGAATTTACTGAAGAGAACATTCGGATTGGTGCTGAAAATTATCCCAATGTGACTTTTAAGTTCAAGACAACGGTTACGGCTATTAATCGGCAAGATAAGGTCATTACATTGGCCGATAGTGAGCAAATCAAGTATGAACAGCTATTGCTAGCAACTGGCGGAGAACCTAGACAAATCCAGGGACCTTCTGATCCACATGTGCTAGTCTTTAGACAGTGGTCAGATTATCGCAAGTTACGTAAATTTAGTGGTCCGAACAAGCGAGTTGTGATCATTGGTGGTGGATATGTTGGTACAGAGCTCGCATCGTCACTGACCCAAAATGAGACTGAAGTTACGATGATTTTTCCAGAAAAAGCGCTGGGTGAGGGTAAATTTCCTGAGCCTATTCGGACTGAGTATGAAGCCACGTTCAAACGCAATGGTGTCACACTGATGAGTGGTCAGTTTGTCCAATCATATCAACGCCAAGGTGACCACTTGACTCTATTGACAAAGGATGGTACGGTGATCGCAGCCGATACGATCATTGTTGGGTTAGGCGTTACGCCGCGGATTAGTTTAGCTGAAGACAGTTGTTTGGATTTAGCTGATGGTGGTGTGAAAGTTAATGAGTATCTCAATACTAGTGACCCAGCCATCTGGTCTGCTGGAGATATTGCCTCTTATCCAGATCACATCTTGGGTCGGCAACGGATTGAGCACGTGGACCATGCCCGACTTTCTGGTGAATTAGTTGGCCGTAATATGGCAGGTGCTCACATGAGCTATCAGCATACCCCATACTTCTATTCCATGATTTTTGATATTTCCTGGCAAGCAATCGGTAATATTGATCCTAAATTGCAATTGATTTTTGATCGGCGAACGCATGGATCG
Organism: Companilactobacillus halodurans; assembly: GCF_009600995.1. Lineage (NCBI taxonomy): Bacteria > Bacillati > Bacillota > Bacilli > Lactobacillales > Lactobacillaceae > Companilactobacillus > Companilactobacillus halodurans. The sequence continues at coordinate 1,973 of NZ_VDFO01000012.1, forward strand.
CTTGTCTATTTCATAGATACCGATAAGTTAGTTGGTGTTTTAGTTTGGAATGTTAAGGTGAATCTTGATGATGTTCGCGCATTGCTTGCGAACGCTCCAGCTACAGATGATCTGGTGGGCTCCATTCGAGAGAAGAAGGCTTAGTATCTGGATGAGATATCGGTGAATCATTGCGTCATCACGAATGTACTTTAGAACAAAATGGCCATCATTAACGATGGCTCAGTAGCAAATAAAAACTAGCCTTGAGTCATTTTAAAGTGCATGAAGTGCAACGCAAAAGTTAGACAAAATTGAATATTTTTAAACTGCTAAGGCATGTTCCCTGTATTCGCAGGGAGTCATGCCTTTTGTTTTCGGCTGTTCGTCAAATCAAGTTGATGGCGGTTCAAGTTAACAGTTAGACCATAAATGGTCTAGCTGTTTTTTTATTTGGCTGATGAGCTTGCTCGAAGCCAAAACATTTGAATATTTATACATTCAGTAAAGTTGTTCCAACTACGATATCCATAGGCACTACTTTTTATCTTTTTTGTTCTTCCAATGATTCCCTCTAAAAATCCGTTGGAATATTTAAGCTTCAGTGCATTTAATACTTGTTTACGATATTTTCTTAATGATGTCATTGTTTGATCCATAGCGGTATTGAGTGGATGATAATTGAGTAGTATCTGATTCATTGTATCAGTATCGCCTGTTCTAATAGCCTTTAAAATATCTTGATATACTTCGTAGGACTTGGCGAAACCTTCGTCCAAATCTAAACACTTTGTGATTAAATTTAGATCCGTTTCATAATAACCAACACTGTACTGATACTTAGGGTTTATCTTTTCGATGGAATCGAATGATTCCAAGAATTTTTTCCAATCTCTCTTCATGAACAAGTATTCTTTACTTCTTTTAGGCATTCGTTTCATTGCCTGTATTCTAGTTGAATTGAGAGAACGATTCATCATCTGAACGATATGAAATCTATCAACAACGACTTTGGCCTTTGGAAACAACTTTGATACTAAATTAATGTATCCGGCATTTAAATCCAAAAAAATAGTTTTTACCCGTCTTCTGACTTTCAAAGGAAATCGACTGAAGTATTTACTGATTTGATATGAAGTTCTTCTGGGCAAGATATCACCCGTACGATGATTATCGCTATCTAACCAAATAAAGCTCATTTTGTCAGTAGACATAAATTCATCAAATGCCATGTGCTTAGGAAGATGTTCAGGAAGTGATTTCTTGTGCATCTTGGCTTCTTCATCGATGATACGTTGAACGGTCTTATCGGAGACGTTAAAACGTCTGCCGATATCCTTCAATGATGTATTAAAAGCAGTTTCTGATAAGATCATTTGTCTAACAGGTTGTGCGATTTGACAATATTCCCAAACATAACTAGTTTTGGCTACAAAGATAGAGTTACAAGATTTACATTTATACTTTTGACGTTTCAGACTTATATACGTTGGACGTAATGATAATGATGGAACGACTATCATATTTTTATTAAATCCATTCTTAACTAAGTGGCCTGCAAGGCCACAGTTAAGACAACGGTCAATCTGTTTAGTTAGCATTGCAAAATAGACTAAGGACTTGATGCCATTAACTAACATAAATTTTGGGTCTTCAGTAAAGATAATATTCTCATCTTTCATTTCAAGAGCGTTTCGTATAGACTTATTACTTAGGGACATCATTCAAATTCCTTTCATTGTGAAGCTGTAGAGGGTAGAACATCTAAAGGTATGGATGGTGTCTTTTTGATGTTCTAAAATAGTTTTATTAATAAATGGTATACAAAAATAGAGTTGATGGCAAAATGCCTATCAACTCTATTTATCGTACAGCCGTTTTTTTGTCTTTACTAGTTGAATGACAGTGCTAAAGTCTTAATTAGACAGTTAGACAGTGATTCGGGGGAGAATTATGTTGAAAATTAAGGCTTTTCTTTTGGGGATAGCGGTTTTGCTAGGATGTGCCAGTTCAGTAACTGTTATACAAGCTGCAGGACTAGGTGGTCCTAATGTCGGGGATTATATATATGAAGATCAAGAAGTAGTTACTAATCAACAGTATGAAAAACTGGAAGATATCAATGGTCAAATTGAAACGGGGCCTAATCCGCAAAGATTATATATTTTAGTATTGAGTGATAATGATAGTATAAGACGCTTTAATTATTTAACTGATAATGATCCTAAAACTAAAGGAATACCAGAAGATATAGTTATTAATAAAACTGGTGAAGTTTTATATGGACATAATCATTATTACGATATTGATTTCGATGAAAATGGTATACCAGATTTTAAAAACAATTATTTGGTCTACGATTTAAAGAATAACCGGGTTTATTTTGATCCTAGTGATCAATCAAGTTCATATATTACGGACCTAATGTTTTGGAAGATTAAGATTGGAATGAATAATTTAACTGATGGAACTACCACACAGAGAATGGAAGCTTTATTTGATCTAGCAGAAAGATTAGAACCAAAGTTGCAAAAGGTTGCTGATAATAAAGAGCTCATATACTCGAAAAGCTATTATGATATTAAAAATATTGTTAATGGGGTTTTGCTTGTATTAGGGATAATCGTTGGATTGGTTATCTGGTTTATTATTCATCGGCAAAATAAGAACCATCCTCATAATAGCGGTGGATCTGAGTTAGGCAATTCAGATTATGATGCTGGTTTTGACGAAGGGTACTATATGGGAAGTCAAGATCCATTTATGTAAAAAAATTTTAGTTATGAAAAAGAACAGCATTTTTAAGGGATATTCGAGGTATGTAAAAAATACCTAAATCTCTTAATAAATGCTGTTCTTTTTACGTATATTCAGTTATAAATTTGTTTGATTTTTTAGCTTTACCGGTTTAATGAGAAATTTATTTTTTGGTGAACTAGCAACGGGGATAAATTTTTTACCATCTTTATAGACAAATTGGATAACATCATAATTGTTATCTAGCTTTTTTGCCTGTTTGGAAACAATATCTTGAATTGAATAAGGTAGATTGCAAATTTAATCCGAATTTTTGGACAAATTTGTCAGCATAACCTGATGAGGGGTGCTAACTAAGTTAGCATCTATAATTTAGTATAAGAACCTTAAATGAAGCTTAAAAACTAATTCTTTGATTTACCGACAAAGAAAGAAACTAAAGCAACAACAATTACTGCTCCAATAATTGAAGGAATAATTGCCATTCCGGCTAATTGAGGGCCCCAAGATCCCAGTATAGCTTCTCCAATAGAGGAACCAACTAATCCGGCAACAATATTAGCAATCCACCCCATTGATTTTCCTTTGCTAGTAATTGCTCCAGCAATAGTACCAATGATGGCACCAATAATTAAAACCCATAACCAATGCATAAAACATCATCCTCTCTTATTTTTCGAAGGATGTTTTTTAGATTTGTTATAGTTTTGAATTTCTTTAAAAATGGCTAATAAAAGTTGAGATATAGAAATGATAATTGATATTTTTGACCAAAGTCCAAATCTTTTCATATCAAATCCTCCATTATCTAAATTGCATCCTTCTAAATCTAATTATAGGCAATTGAATATTTGCATACAAGTTATTCAATTGTGCCATTCTTTTTAAAATAGGAATTTTTGATTTGCCTTTTTCTCAATTACAGGCGTTAAAGAATAATCGGTTTAGTTATTGCACTTACAAACAATTTAGCATACGGACTTAAAAAGGAGTTTTGATGATGAAAACAAATTTGCAATTTTTTGCTGATCCTAACCCAGAACCTAAGCCAAACGATTCCAACCCAAATCCTGATGGTAAAAATCCAAAGCCAGCTGGCAAGACCTACACACAGGATGATATTGGAAAGATGATGGCCTCTAAGGCTAAAGAAGTAGAAAGCAATCTGCGGGATGATTTTGAAAAGGAGCTTAAGCAAAAGGAACAAGAATGGCTTGAAAAGGGTGAAAAACGAGCCAGCATGAATGCTAGTGAGAAGGCCCAAGCCGATTTAGAAGAGCAACGACAAGCCTTAAAAGAACAGCAAGACCGTCTTCAAGAAAAATTAGATGAAGCTGATCGTAAGGATGCTTTAGCTGCAACTAAAACTGTTCTAACTGACAAGCACATTCCAGCTGAATTTGCGGAGTTTATTAGTGATGTTAAAGAAGATGTTCGTAACAATAACTTAGATAAGTGGTCAAGAATTATTGTTTGGGACGAGTTAATGGACTATACTTTCTTCATATATGCTTTATTAAGCTGGGGTTTTTATGTATATAAATAACATTATATTGTATATATTCGGAGGACGAAGTGGAATCAGAACAAAATATTAGTATGATGCAGATCGTAGGCATCTTACGCAAACATATAAAAGCAATTTTCGGGACAACTATTGTTGTTACTTTGGCAGCGATTTTTGTTACCTTTTTCGTTATGACACCAAAATATAGCGCTACTACACAAATTTTGGTCAATCGTAAATTATCAGAGGACATGCAGTCGGCACAGTTCCAGCAGGTTCAGGCTGATGTTCAGATGATCAGTACTTATAAGGATATTATTACTAGTCCTACTGTTTTAAAAGATGTTAATAAGAAAGTTAGCAACTATCCTGGTTATCCAGGTTCTATGGGAGCATTGAAAGGATCACTATCGATTAGTAATTCTCAAAATTCTCAAGTGTTTTCAGTAACAGCTAAATCTACAGATGCTGGCACAGCGGCAGCAATTGCCAATATGACAGCTAAGGTTTTTAAGAAAAAGGTTGTTAAAATTATGAGTGTTAACAATGTTTCAATTGTCTCTGAAGCTGAAACGAATACTAAACCTGTCAGTCCTAGAAAGACTTTGAACGTTTTGGTTGGTATTGTTTTAGGGTTGATTTTAGGTATTGCATTAGCATTTGTTCGTGAAATAACTGATAGAACAGTTACAACGCAGAATTTCTTAACAGATGATTTAGGGCTAACTAGTTTAGGCACAGTTAGTGAAATTGATGAAAAAGACATTGAAAGAGCCGTTGAACATAAGAAAGTTCAATCTAAGTTGAGTATTAATAAATCATCAAGAAATCATAGAAGGGTCTAGGGAATAAAATGGCATTATTTAAGAAGAAAACTACAAAGTTAGATAATTATAGTTGGAAAAATGGTGTTGGCTTGGTTACTTATGATGACCCTACCAGTACGATTTCAGAACAATTTAATACGATTAGAACCAATATCCAATTTTCATCTGTAGATAAAAAATTAAATTCAATTTTATTCACTTCATCTGCTCCATCTGAAGGTAAGTCTACAGTAAGTAATAATGTTGCAGTAACTTGGGCTAAACAAGGTGAAACGGTTGTGTTAGTTGATGCCGATCTTCGTCGTCCGACAATTCATAAAACTTTTAATGTAAGTAATAGGGTCGGACTTTCAAGTTACTTATTGGGAAATGCTTCATTTGAGGATGTCGTTCAACCAACAATGGTTAAAAATTTATTCGTTATTACTAGTGGGCCGATTCCGCCTAATCCCTCAGAATTATTAGGTAGTATGAGAACTAAGGACTTAATCAATCGCCTTGAGGACAAATTTGGACTATTAATAATGGATGCTCCACCTGCTAATTCGGTTACTGATGCGCAAGTTCTTGCTACTCAAGTAGATGGTGTCGTAATGGTTGTGCCTCAAGGAATTGCTGAAAAAGCTGGGGTTGCACATGCTAAACAATTATTAGATACAGTTCATGCTAATATTTTGGGTGTAATTATGAATCGTGTCACAAAAGAAAAGTCACAAGGCTATTATGGTGGATACTATGGTGGTTATTATGGCGGATACTATGGATCTGAGAAAGAGAAATGAAATTAATTGATTTGCATTGCCACATATTGCCAGGCGTTGATGATGGTTCCAAAGATATGCAGATGTCATTAGATTTGGCTAAGGCAGCTGTAGATCAAGGAATTACCAATAGTCTGGTAACTCCTCACCACATGGATGGGGAATACACTAATCACAAACAGGATGTGATTAGAAAGACTAATGAATTTCAAAAAGCTTTAGATAATGCGGGAATACCGTTGAGTGTGTTTGCTAGTCAAGAAGTTCATCTAACAGGGGAACTAATGGATGCCATTGCTAAAGATGATATTCTGTTCATGGATGAAACTAATCGTTATATATTGTTAGAGATGCCACATGATGGTATTCCTGAGTATACAGCGGATATGATTTTTGATTTAACTACCCGTGGTATAACGCCGGTTATTGCCCATCCAGAGCGTAATCATGGAATTCAGGAAGATCCTGATAAATTATATGATTTCGTTAAAATGGGATGTTTAACACAATTGACAAGTAGTAGTTATCTTGGTGTTTTTGGTAAGAAGGTCCAAACACTTACTGAAGAAATTATTAAAGCCAATTTAGGATTTATTTTTTCATCGGATGCCCATAATTTTAAGGGACGTAGTTATTTAATGAAAGAAGCCTTTGAGAAGTTAGAAAAAGAAGAGGGACTTCGCAAAGCTCAATTATTTAATCTTAATGCAAGAAATATCATCAATGGTGATGACATTGGTGATACAGACTTTGTTAAGATTTCAACGTTATCTAAGAAAAAGAAAAAATTTTGGTTATTTTAATATAAAAACAGTGTTTTTTTGGGGGATCTAAATTGAAATATTTTGATGGCAAAAGTGACAACGTTACCATTAATCTTAACTATCAAGATAAAAGGTATATTTATCGAGGATCTAAAAGAATATTTGACTTTGTTGCAAGCTTATTTGGATTAATTATTTTATCACCTTTATTTCTAATTGTTGCAATTGCGATAAAAATGGAAGACCCAAAAGGACCAGTATTTTATTCACAAGTTCGTTTGGGTAAGAAGCAAAGTCCATTTAAAATGTATAAATTTCGTTCGATGATTGTTGATGCTGATAAACGTCTAAAAGACTTGTTAGATGAGAATGAAGTTGATGGTGCTATGTTCAAAATGAAAGAAGATCCCCGTGTAACTAAAGTGGGACAATTTATTAGAAAATATAGTATTGATGAGCTTCCTCAACTGGTTAATGTATTACTGGGAAATATGAGTTTAGTCGGCCCTAGACCACCATTGCCTCGTGAGGTTGCAGAATATACAGAATATGATAAGCAGAGACTATCTGTTAAACCTGGATGTACTGGTTTATGGCAAGTCAGTGGTCGTAATGATGTTGGATTTCATGAAATGGTAGAGTTGGATTTAAAATACATTAATACAAGAAGCCCACTTTTTGACCTATACATCATGTTTAAAACTGTGCTTGTATTTATTAAACCTAATGGTGCCTATTAAAATTTGAGGATGGAGAAGCTGTATTGATAATAGTACATGTTGCAGAGTATGCCTCTGGAGGAATTGCAACCTACTTGAAAAATGTTATTTCTTTTCAACTGAAAGAAAAAAATATTGATAAAGTCATTTTAATAAATTCAAAGCGTAGTTCTGAAAGTATTGAGTTTGATTCACCTAAATTTGTTCATGTTGTATATGGATATAAAAGAGGTGTAAAAGGAATACTAAAACTCTTGAATTTAAGAAAACAAATAGAATCTTGGAATCCAGATATTGTTCATTTCCATAGTAGTTTTGCTGGAATTGTTCGTTTTGATTATTTATTTAAGAGTCCTAAGTATAAGGTTGTTTACTGTGCACATGGCTGGAGTTTTACTCAAAAGAATAAAGGAAGAATTAATAAGTTTATATATTCAAAAGTAGAGTTTTTACTTTCAAGGAAAACAGATCTTATTATAAATATTTCTAATGATGAAATGCGGAAAGCCATAAATGAGGGATTACCATCAGATAAGATGAAAGTTATATATAACTCTATACCTAATGAGAGTGAAAAATTTGATGTTGAGAATCCATTTTTAAAATCCACTAAGAATTTATTATTTATTGGAAGATTTGATGAGCAAAAAGGATTAGATTTTCTGTTGAACAATGTTGATTTTAAAAGTAAAAATGTAAGTCTGGCGGTTATAGGTGATTCAGTCTTAGGAGATACATCTTTTGAAAATTTAGATGATTCATATGTTAATTTTCTTGGTTGGAAAAATAATAAATATATTGATTCATATATCGAACTTTGTGATGCCGTTATAATTCCTTCAAGATGGGAAGGTTTCGGGCTGGTTGCATTGGAAGCCATGAAGAATAAGAGGATGGTCTTGTGTTCTGATGTAGGTGGCCTATCTGAAATCGTTGAACAAGGTAAAACTGGTTTTAAATTTAAACCAGAATCAAAAATAGAAATTAACAATCAAATAAATAAATTCAGTCAAATGACGAAGAAAGAAATAAAGAGATTTGGGGAGAACGGCTATTCAAAATTCATTACAAAGTATAACAATGATGATTTATGTAATGAGTTACAAAATAGCTATCAAAAATTAATATTGTGAGTGGGGTTTTAGTAATGTCTTATTACCATGATTTAAAGAATACGATGACTGAAGAAAAGAAAAAAATGCAAAAAATGATTATTTTGCATTTTATATAGGTAGACCTTTATCTTATATCCTAACAGTGCCCTTTCTTCAACTGAATATTAAGCCGAATTTCGTTTCCATTTTGTCAACTGTTGAGGTTGTTATTGCGTCAGTGGTGCTTTCTGCTAGTCATAACATAAAAATTGCAGTAATAGGATGGTTATTATTTTTTTTATGGAACTTGTTAGATGGTGTTGATGGAAATATAGCTAGATTGAAAAAAATAAGTACTGATTTGGGATCCGTTTACGATGCCATGAGTGGATATGCTGCTATGTTTTTGTTTTTCTTTAGTGCGGGAATATATGCTTTTAATATTTCGGATAGTAAGTATGCCTATATACAAATAATAATTGGAGCAATATCAGGAATGTCAGAATTGTTTCCAAGGTTAGTAATGCATAAAGCAAAAAATGAAGTGGGTAATGTTTCAAATATTAAATCCGTTTCTAATAAAAGTGAATTTGGATTTACAAAAAAGGTTGCGTTGAATGTGACTAGTATATCAGGACTTGTTCAACCAATATTATTGTTCTGCATTCTTTTTAGTGTTACCAATTGGTTTAATTATTTTTATTGTGTAGTGAATGTAATGATTATGCTTGTATCTATTTATAAGATATTGAAGTGATGGTTTGGGAGGATAACTTATTGGAACCTAAAATTCTAATATTAATGGCTACCCATATCTCTCTTAGAGGCTATGTATTTTAAAAAAACGTGCTTTGTCACAAATATCATTGGTAACAATGATGTAGTAAAAGATAATGTTAATGGATATTTATTTAGTGATTGCAGTCAATTTATTAGAAAGGAAAAAAAGAAAAAGGATTTGTCAGAAGAAGCGTTATTAACAATAGAGAAACGTTTTTCAAAGAAACAAATGATTAGAAAATATATTAATATTTATTCAAAGTAATAATATGAAAACGTACATTGTTAATGTAAATAATTTTAATTAAGGGTACAGTTAACTTCAAATATTTATTGCACTCTTTGGAAGGAAAAAGATTGGATAAATTAGAATTAAGAAATAAGACGATTTTTGTAACTGGAGTGGCTGGTTTTATTGGGTCAAATTTAGCAAAAAAATTATTAAAAATGGATAATGATGCCACTGTCATTGGAATTGATAATTTAAATGATTACTATGATGTTAACCTAAAGAAGCAAAGGCTAGATGTTCTTGAAAGTTTTGATAAATTTAAATTTTTCAAAGGGAATATTGCCGATAAAGAAACTGTTGAATTAATATTTGAAAAATATAATCCTAACATTGTAGTTAATTTAGCAGCACAAGCAGGAGTTAGATACAGTATAACTAATCCGGACTCTTATATTGAATCTAACTTAGTAGGATTTTTCAATATTTTAGAAGCATGTAGAAATAATAATGTTGAACATCTCGTTTTTGCAAGTTCAAGTAGTGTCTATGGTTCTAATAAAAAAACACCGTATAGTACAGACGATCGTGTCGATAATCCAGTTAGTTTATATGCTGCAACTAAAAAGTCTGATGAACTGATGGCACATGCATATTCAAAATTATATGATATTCCAGTTACAGGTTTAAGATTTTTTACCGTATATGGACCTGCAGGTAGACCAGATATGGCTTACTTTGGTTTTACAAATAAACTTCTTGCTGGTAAAAATATCCAAATATATAACTATGGAAATTGTAAAAGAGATTTTACTTATATTGATGATATAGTTGAAGGTATTGTTAGAGTTATTCGTAAGGCTCCAAGCCATAGCAGAGGAGAAGATGGATTACCAATTCCTCCTTATGCCATTTATAATATTGGAAATGGTCATCCAGAAGGATTGTTAGAATTCGTTGATATTTTACAAGACGAGCTAATTAAAGCTGGTGTTTTACCAAGCAATTATGATTTTGAAAAGCATAAAAAACTTGTTGCAATGCAACCAGGAGATGTTCCCATAACTTATGCTGACACAGAACCATTAAAAAGGGATTTTGACTTCGTGCCTTCAATTAATTTGAGAACAGGTCTTAGAAACTTTGCACAGTGGTATAAAAAGTATTATATGTAAAAAATTGGGGGAATAGATGTGAGTGGATTAAATATTACTATTGCAGGAACAGGATATGTTGGATTATCAATGGCAACTCTTTTATCACAACATAATCATGTTACTGCTATTGATATTATTAAAGAAAAGGTTGATTTAATAAACAATAGGAAATCACCTATAAAGGATAATGAGATAGAAGATTATTTAGCAAATAAAAAATTGGATTTGATTGCTACGACAGATGAAAAAGCGGCTTATTCTAATGCAGAGTTTGTAATAGTTGCGACGCCTACTAATTATGATGCTAAAAGAAATTTCTTTGACACTTCTGCCGTGGAGAGTGTTATAAACGAAGTAATGAAATATAATCCTAATGCTGTAATTATAATTAAGTCTACTATTCCAGTTGGATATACTTCTCATATAAGAAGAGTGACTAATAATAAAAATATATTATTTAGTCCAGAATTTTTAAGGGAGAGTAAAGCACTTTATGACAATTTGTATCCATCAAGAATAATTGTTGGAACGGATTTATCAGATAATAGGTTAACTATGTTAGCCAAAAAATTTGCGAGTGCTCTTCAAGAAGGAGCAATAAAAGAAAATATAGATACTTTGTTCATGGGATTTTCAGAAGCAGAGGCTGTTAAACTATTTGCTAATACCTACTTAGCACTAAGAGTATCTTATTTTAATGAATTGGATACATATGCTGAAATGAAGGAATTGAATACAAAACAAATTATTGATGGAGTTTGTTTAGATCCTAGAATAGGGAAAAATTATAATAATCCTTCATTTGGGTATGGAGGATATTGTTTGCCAAAAGACACTAAGCAATTATTGGCAAATTATAAAGATGTCCCTGAGAATTTAATTGAAGCTATAGTTGATGCTAATAGTACCAGAAAGGATTTTATTGCTGATAGGGTACTAAAAAAATCGGATTATTATGATTCCAATAGTTTCTGGAACGAATCGAAAGAGAAACAAGTTGTTGTTGGTGTGTACAGATTAACAATGAAAAGTAACAGTGATAATTTTAGACAAAGCTCTATACAAGGAATAATGAAAAGAATAAAAGCTAAGGGAGCAAAAGTTATTATTTATGAGCCAACATTAGATGACAAAGATACCTTTTTCGGTAGTAAGGTAGTCAATGACTTGGCAGAATTCAAGAATCAAAGTGACACAATTATTGCAAACAGGTTTAATGATGATTTAAAAGATGTCGAGGATAAAGTTTATACACGTGACATATTTAAACGAGATTAAAATAAGTATAAAGGTAGAAGTTAATTGCATAGGTTAAAAGTATCAGCCGTCGTTGTTTTATATAATCCAGACAATAAGGTATTAGAGAATATAAAGACATATTCCAATAAGTTTTCGCATATTTATTTAGTGGACAATTCTTCAAAAAATAATAAGAATTTTTTCTTGGATTTAAAATGTAATTTTGATTATATACCATTATATAAAAATTATGGTATTGCAAAAGCTTTAAATACAGGATTTACAATGTCTATTAAAGATGGATTCAATTATACAGTTTCGATGGATCAGGACAGTAGTCTAGGTACAGATATTGTAAAAGTATATTCTGAGTTTTTAATGGAGAACGATATGGAAAACGTTGCGGCCCTTACACCACAGTATGCCACGCATAGAAATAATGTATCTAATATAACGGGAAGTGAGAAAGTACTTCTTTCCATGCAATCGGGAACAATGTTTGTAATTGATAAATATAAAAAGTTGGGCTCTTTCAATGAACAACTGTTTTTAGACTGTGTTGACTGGGAATATTTTTTGCGAATATCTGAAAATGGATATCAAACTATTCAATGTAATGGAGCAATTCTTGACCATAATCCGGCTTCTACAATGACCTTAAAAATAGGGGATATTGTACTTCTTAACTATGGAATAGCGTCTCCGGTTAGGTATTATTATCAAGTAAGAAATTTAACGTGGCTTATAAGAAAATATAAAAAGTTGCCAACTGTGATCAATTTATTTATTAAATATATAAAAGTAATTGTTCTTTTTGATGATAAGGGAAAATACTTAACTCTTTGTCATAAAGCATTTAAAGATGGTATTAATAATAGGTTGGGAAAATATTCTGAATAGAGGAATTCTTTATGAATAATTTTGCAATAGGGATAGTATTGTTTAATCCTAATATTTCGATTTTAAAAAAAAATATAAATAATATCAATGATAGTAAATTACCTATAATTTTAATTAATAATGGATCTAGTAATATTAATGAAATTGAAGAAATGTTAGTGAATTTTAAGAATCTTAATATCATTTTAAAAAATAATGATAGAAATATGGGAATTGCAAAGGCACTAAACCAAATTTGTGATGAGGCTGATTCAATGAAGTGTGAGTGGGCTCTAACTTTAGATCAGGATACCATATTCTCAAATGATATTTTGGATAAATACAACGAATTCATTACGTATAAAGATGTAGCGATGTTATGTCCTCAGGTAATTGATAGGAATAGAAATGACAATAAGATCATAGATTATAAAAGAATTCCTTTTGAGCGTATCGATAAGTGTATAACGTCTGCTTCGCTGCTCAAAATAAAGGCATGGAAAAAGGTAGGTCGATTTGATGAAAATATGTTCATCGATGGTGTTGATTTTGATATTTGCTACAGACTAAAGACGGCTGGATATAATATTTTAAGAATAAATGAAGTTATCGTTTCACATGCTATAGGCCATATTAGTGAAAGAAAGTTCTTGTTTTGGAATGTACAAGTTAAAAATCATTCATCTTTTAGAAAATATTTTATTGCAAGGAATATTATTTATTTGGCAAGAAAGCAAAGAAAGGGTTACAAATTCATAAGAACAATATTCAGTGAAATTAAATTAATACTTATTACTTTAGTTTATGAGAAAAATAAAATGAACAAAGAAAAAGCCATATTTAATGGAATATTCGATGGAATTTCAATGGGAATAATGGATGGTAGGATAGAAAAATAGTATATGAATAATGATAGAATTGTGGAATCACTTGAAATTTTGAATAGACAATGGCTTGATCTTAAACATGAGTATGATTCGAATTCAAATAAAAAAAGAAAAAAATTTTTTTCTGAATTCAAACATATGGATCTACTATCCTTATTTGGTCATTTAAGAAAAAAAATATTATTTCTTAATATAAAAGAACATCGGCCGGAAGAAAATATATCAAACAATGAATGGGTTAAAAGTTTAAAGTCAGGGGCTATGAATACTAAGACTGTAATATATAGTTGTATAACGGGTAGTTACGATAAACCTCTAAAGCCAATGTATTCGTCTAATAATATAAAATATATTTTGTTCACTGATGACTATGATCATGCTGATGGTTGGGAAATACGACGCATTCCTGAGTATTTAAAGGAAAAAAATAATTCAGAAATAAATAGATATATAAAATTTCATCCATTTGAACTATTTGGCGATGGTTTTGATATGTCTGTATATATTGATGGTAACATTAGGCCAGTGTCGGATTTATCTTATTATTTTAGTAAAATAAACAGTGATATTGGTATTGCACTGCATAGGCATAGATCAAGAAGTTGTATCTATCAGGAAGTAAAAGCATGTATAGCATTACATAAAGGGAACAAGAAGTTTATGCTTGAACAGATTAAAGGGTATAAGAACGTTGGATTTCCAGAAGAGTATGGAATGCTTGAGTGTAACGTAATAGCATGTGATTTGAAGAATAGTATGTCTCACAAATTGCTTAATATGTGGTGGGAAGAATTTTCTTTATCAAAAAGTGGTAGAGATCAGTTAGCTTTACCATATATTTTGTGGAAAAATTCTATTCCTATTGATAGAGTTTGTAGTTTGGGAAATAACGTTTATGATAACACCAAATTACAGATAGTTGATCATAGGTAAATAAATGGAGGATAATTAAATAATGACCCTTTTCCTGAACTTTGTGTGCATTGCTTATAGTATTATTGTTTTAATTTCTTCTTGGAATAAAAGGGTTTTTATTCCTTTTTTGTGTCTAGCGGTATTTGATCTCCTATACGTATTTCCAATCTTGATAGAACTTATATTAGGAGATGCTCACACAGGATATTATGGGTTTATATTAGCTCAAAACGATGTCGCTACTTCCATAGTATATAGTATATTTGTTTTAACTTTCGAAATATTATTTTATATATATATAAAATCACAAGCTAAAAAGAATAAAAAATTCTATTTGATGGAGAGCATGGCTCTCGTAAGGGATAAATTGTCTAATAGTAAAATGTTTTTAGTATTGTTTGGAATACTATTATTGATACCTATATTTGGTATTATTTTTGCACCTAATCCTGCAGATTATTTTAAAATAGGTGCATTTCCCATGAATAGGATAATGGCTAACTCTGATGAAATAGCTTTCAATGATAACATAGCAAAATTTTGTAAATATTTCGGATTTTTAGGTATTATCGGGATAAAATTATATGATAAAAATCATTCTTTCATTTTATTGATACTGAGAATAGTTTCTTTAATATCAGTGACTCTGTTGGATGGTAAAAGAACATTATTTGCTTTTTTAATATTAATTTTATTTGCTATTGATTTTATTTTTTCAAAAAATAAAAGCAGACTTATTTTAAAGGGATTCTTTTTGGCTGTAGTAATTTCTTTATATTTTGTGCTGTATTCTTATGTAACTGGAAAATATGAATATAATACGAATTGGTATTCGGTAATTAGTGAATATTTTTTTAAGGGAAATGCTGTAAAAGTAGCAATTTATTCAGTATTACATCCGGATAAATTACACATATTAGATTATCACTTTCAAACCTTTTATTATGA
Organism: Companilactobacillus halodurans; assembly: GCF_009600995.1. Classification (NCBI taxonomy): domain Bacteria; kingdom Bacillati; phylum Bacillota; class Bacilli; order Lactobacillales; family Lactobacillaceae; genus Companilactobacillus; species Companilactobacillus halodurans. The sequence continues at coordinate 17,415 of NZ_VDFO01000012.1, forward strand.
TTTATTTTATTTCGTTCCAAGGAATATCTGGTTATCTAAGCCACTTACATATCCAGATTATTATTCTTCGGCTGTGTTTGGATTTGAGACGGTAAGAAACGTTGGATGGTATTTTCAAACTAATGTATTTGCAGAGTTTATTTCGAACATTGGTATTATGGGCGTGTTTTTAGGTCCTTTGTTTATTTTATTATTATGTAATGTAGTTAATAATTCTAAAAATTTATTTTCAATGATGTTTGGAGTATCGTTCATAGTTTTAATAGAGTTATTTGAATATTCAGATCTAGTGAAGATAGTATTCTTGATATGGGTAATTCTTTTGGTTGTAACGAAATTGTCTAGAAGGATACGTTTTAGTTCATTTGAGGGAGTGAAGTAATGAGTCGTTTTTTTTCATATTTAAAAAAAGTAAAAGATAATCCGTATAGAATATTAGAAACAATTTTTATGAGGTTTCCTATTTTAAGTAGGAATATAGGGGATAAGAATTATTTAAAAATAATTTATAGAAGTAATTTTAATAAAAAATTGGATCTTAGCAATCCAGTTACGTTCAATGAAAAATTACAGTGGTTAAAACTATATGATAGAAAACCTATTTACACTACTATGGTTGATAAAAAGGATGCAAAAAATTATGTGGAGAATATCATCGGGTCCCAATATATTATTCCAGCATTAGGCTCTTGGGATAAGTTTGACGATATAGATTTTGGAAAACTACCAAATGAATTTGTATTGAAATGTACACACGATAGCGGTGGTGTTGTCGTTTGTAAAAATAAAAAAGATTTTGATATGACTTATGCAAAGAATAGAATAAATCATTGTCTAAAAAGAAATTTTTACTATCAAGGTAGGGAATGGCCATATAAAAATGTAAAACCTAGGATTATTGCGGAAAAATATATTTCTAGTAATTCACAAGATGGAATTCGTGATTATAAGTTTTTTTGCTTTAATGGAGAACCTAAAATCATGTTTGTAGCAAATGATAGAATGAGAGATACGGATACTAAATTTGATTTTTATGATATGAATTTTAACCACTTAAATATTAAAAATGGTCATCCTAATACAAATGGAAAAATATCTAGACCTGATAATTTTGATGAGATGAAAAAACTTTCTGAAAAGTTATCACAAGGAATACCAGAAGCCAGAATAGATTTCTATGACGTGGATGGCAAGATATATTTTGGAGAAATAACTTTATTTCATTGGAGTGGCTTTGTTCCCTTTGAACCAGATAAATGGGATAACATTTTAGGTTCTTGGGTAAATCTCCCAAATAAAAAATAAACCTATATTTAGGAGATATTATTTTGAGAAAGAAATTATTGATTTTTAATACGTTATCTTCATTAATTTTTCAAATAACTACGATAATATGTGGTTTTATATTACCAAGATTAATTTTACAGACTTTTGGGTCTACTACTAATGGGTTGGTGAACTCAATAACACAATTTCTTCAAATAATTTCATTTATGGAACTGGGAGTAGGGGCAGTTGTTCAATCAGCATTATATAAACCATTAGTTGATAAGGATAATAAGTTAATAAGTAAGATAACGGTGTCAGCAAGAAGGTTTTTTAAACAACTTGCGAGAATTTTACTTGCATATATTGTACTCTTAACTATTTTTTATCCCTTCGTTATAAAAGCAAATTACAGTTGGAGTTATACAGCTGTTTTAATAATTTCTATGAGTATAAGCTCCTTTGCACAATATTATTTTGGTATTGTTGATAGGTTACTATTGACGGCTGATCAACATGGCTTTATACAATATAATTCACAAACCATAACTTTAATATTAAATACTGTTGCATGTGCAGTTTTAATCAACATGGGTTCTAGTATTCAAATGGTAAAACTCACAACTTCAGTTATATATCTATTTAGACCTATTTATTTACATTTTTATGTTAATAATCATTATTCATTGGACAGAAAAATAACATACGTAGGTGAACCAATAAAACAGAAATGGAATGGAGTAGCTCAACATATTTCGGCAGTTGTACTAGATGGAACTGATGCAATAGTTTTAACGTTATTTTCAAGTCTATCAAATGTGTCTATTTATTCGGTATATTTTTTAGTTGCCAACGGAGTTACGCAGTTATTCATTTCTATGACAAATGGAATGCAGTCTTTATGTGGAGAACTCTGGGCTAGAAGAGATGCCAAAAAACTTATCCAGATTTTTGGCAAGTTTGAGTGGCTAATTCACACGGGTACGATTTTTGTTTTTGGTTGTGCAGGTGTTTTAATCGTTCCTTTTGTCAAGGTGTATACGAATGGTATAAATGATGCAAATTATATTCAACCTCTTTTTGCACTCGTATTTATAGCAGCAAATGCTGGTCATTGTTTGAGACTTCCTTATAACATAATGATTCTTGCCGGTGGACATTATAAACAGACTCAAAAAAGTTATATTGTAGCAGCAATAATGAATATAGTGTTATCGGTACTTTTTGTTAGTAAGTTTGGATTGATTGGTGTTGCTCTTGGAACATTAATTGCTATGGTATATCAGACTGTTTGGATGGCTGTATATAATTCAAAGCATTTTATTAAATGGCCATTGGCTAAATTTTATAAACAGATTTTTGTAGATTTTTTTACTATTATAGCTGGAAGTATATCTACAATAACTTTTGTACTAACATCAGTTACCTATATGGGATGGATTCTTTTAGCTATTGAAGTTACATTTATATGGGGATTGGTAATATTGATTGTTAATACCTTATTTTATAGAGATAAGGTATTTGATGTCCTTAATTCAATAAGAAATCGTTTTTAATTATTAATTCTGAATAGGAGCGCAAAATGAAAGGCATAGTTTTAGCAGGTGGTTCAGGAACAAGACTATATCCAATTACTAAGGCGGTATCAAAACAGTTGATACCAATATATGATAAGCCGATGATATATTATCCTCTTTCTACTCTAATGTTAGCTGGAATAAAAGATATTCTTATTATTTCCACTCCAGAATTTTTACCACAGTTTGAAGAACTGCTTGGTGATGGTCATACTATCGGATTGAACTTGGAATACAAAGTTCAGAAGGAACCAAGAGGATTGGCCGATGCATTTATAATCGGTGCAGATTTCATTGGTGATAATTCAGTATGTTTGATTCTTGGAGATAATATCTTCTACGGAGCGGGCTTATCTGAAACTTTGCAACATGCAAGTTCTAAGGAATCAGGAGCAACAGTGTTTGGTTATCATGTAAATGATCCAGAACGTTTTGGTGTTGTTGATTTTGATGAAAATATGCATGCTAAGTCAATTGTTGAAAAACCAAAAAATCCAGCAAGTAATTATGCAGTGACAGGTTTGTATTTCTATGATAATCAAGTAGTTGATATTGCTAAAAACATTGAACCTTCACCTCGTGGAGAGTTGGAAATTACTGATATCAATAAAGCTTATTTAGATAAAAATCAATTAGATGTTGAATTGATGGGTCGAGGTTTTGCCTGGTTGGATACAGGTACACATGATTCACTTCAAGAAGCAAGCAGTTTCATTGCAACTGTTCAAAAGAGACAAAATCTTAAGGTTGCGTGTCTAGAGGAAATTGCTTATCGAATGAATTATATTGATAAAGAACAAGTTATTAAGTTAGCTCAACCATTGAAGAAAAATGATTATGGGCAATACTTATTAAGATTAGTGGGAGAAAAATAATGGGAAAATTAAAAGTAACAACAACAAAATTACAAGATGTAAAAATTATTGAACCGGCCGTTTTTGGAGATAGTCGTGGTTTCTTTACTGAAACTTATTCAGACCGTGACTTCAAGGAAGCCGGTATTAATTTTGACTTCATTCAAGATAATCAATCATTATCTAGTGAAGCAGGGGTTTTACGTGGATTACATTTCCAACGTGGAAAAGCTGCTCAAACTAAGTTAATTCGTGTTGTTACAGGTGCTGTTCTTGACTTGATTGTTGATGTACGTAAAGGCTCACCCACATACAAACAATGGGAAGGTTACATTATTTCTGCAAGTAACCATCGTCAATTACTAGTGCCAAAGGGTTTTGCCCATGGATTTGTCACATTAACAAATGACGTTAACTTCTTATATAAATGTGATAACTATTATAATGCTGAAGCAGATGGTGGTTTTTCATTTAAGACTCCAGAATTAGGTATTCAATGGCCAATTGATTTTGATCAAGCAATTACTTCTGAAAAGGATGCTAATCAACCTACCTTTACAGAGTTTGAAAAAAATAATCCATTCGTATATGGTGAAATTTAATACAGGAGATAACCAATGAAAAATATTATTGTCACAGGTGGAGCTGGATTTATCGGTTCTAATTTTGTTCATTATGTCGTAAAGAACCACCCAGAAGTACATATCACAGTATTAGACAAATTAACTTATGCTGGTAATCGTGCTAATTTAGCCGGATTACCTAAGGATAGAGTTGAATTAGTTGTTGGTGATATTAAGGATGCTCCTTTAGTTGATAAATTAGTAAGTAAAGCAGATGCAGTTGTTCACTATGCTGCAGAAAGTCACAATGATAATTCATTGATTGATCCTTCTCCTTTTATTCAGACTAACATTGTTGGTACTTACACATTGCTTGAAGCGTGTCGTAAATATAATGTTCGTTTCCATCATATTTCAACTGATGAAGTCTATGGGGATCTTCCTTTGAGAGATAAAGATGGAAATGGTGATAAATTTACCCCTGAATCACGTTACAATCCAAGCAGTCCTTATTCATCATCTAAGGCTAGTTCTGATTTACTAGTTCGTGCATGGGTTCGTTCCTTTGGGTTACAAGCAACAATCTCTAATTGTTCTAATAATTATGGACCTTATCAACACATTGAAAAATTTATACCTAGACAAATCACTAATATTTTAAGCGGTATTCGTCCAAAACTTTATGGTTCTGGTAAGAATGTACGTGATTGGATTCATACTAATGATCATTCACGAGCAGTTTGGACTATTCTTACAAAAGGTAAGATTGGTGAAACTTACTTAATCGGTGCTAATGGTGAGAAGAATAATAAAGAAGTTCTTGAATTAATTATTGAATTGATGGGTAAACCATCTGATGATTACGAATTGGTTAAAGATCGTCCGGGACATGATATGCGTTATGCTATTGATTCAACTAAATTACGTGAAGAATTAGGTTGGAAACCAGAATATACTGATTTTAGAACTGGGCTACAACATACAATTGATTGGTATACAGAACATGAGGACTGGTGGAAAGCTGAAAAAGCTGAAGTCGAAGCTAAGTATGCTAAAAATGGTCAATAGGATTTAAATTAAAGGGGAAAAAGCACAATGAGAATATTAATAACAGGTGCTCAAGGTCAACTAGGAACTGAACTTTGTCACTTACTTGATGAAAAGAATATTGAATATGTAGGCACAGGTTCAAGTGACTTAGATATTACTGACAATAAAGCAGTTGCTGATTGCTTTAATGAATATAAGCCTGAACTGGTTTATCATTGTGCCGCTTTTACAGCCGTTGATGCAGCCGAAGAAGAACCTGGTAAAACTGCTAATCAAAAGGTAAACGTTGATGGTACTAAAAATATTGCTGAAGCTTCTGAAAAAATTGGAGCAACAATGGTTTATATAAGTACTGATTATGTGTTTGATGGAAAAAATGAAGATATGTATACGGAAGACTCCATTCCAAATCCTCAAAACGAATATGGACGTGCCAAATTAGCTGGAGAAAAAGCAGTATCCGAGATAATGAGTAAGTATTATATTATTCGTACTTCATGGGTGTTTGGCGAATACGGGAAGAACTTTGTTTACACAATGCTTCGTTTGGCTGAGACACATGATCATCTAACTGTAGTAAATGATCAAATGGGGCGTCCAACTTGGACAAGAACACTAGCTGAGTTTATGAATTACGTTGTTGAAAATAATGTTCCTTACGGTTTATATCAATTGTCTAATGAAGGTTCATGTACTTGGTATGAGTTTGCCAAAGAAATACTTAAAGATAAGAATATTAAAATTGATCCTGTAACATCAGATGAATACCCTCAAAAGGCTTATCGTCCAAGACATTCTGTTATGGACTTAGCTAAGGTTGAAAATACAGGTTTTGAGGTAATTAATTGGCAAGAAGCCTTGTCTAGTTTTCTAAATAATGTAAATTAGAACATATTGGGGGAATTTGTATTATGCATAATAATAAGAAAAAGAAAAAGCATACATTAAGAAATGTGTTTTTGGCATTTGTATTGTTGTTAGTTTTAGGTGGAGCAGCATATGGTATGACACGCTATCGTAGTGTAAAGAATTCAGTTAATAGTTCTTTTAAACCATCAGGTGTTACAAAAGAACGTGATGTAAGTAGTGCTTTGAAAAATAAAAAACCAGTATCTATTCTTTTGATGGGAACTGATACCGGTGCATTGGGTCGTGATTATAAAGGCCGTACGGATAGTATGATGGTGATTACATTAAATCCAAGTAAAAATAAAACAACGGTAACAAGTATTCCGCGTGATACGGCTGTTAATATTCCAGGCTATAAGTCAGTTTCACCGGCTAAAATTAATGCAGCATATTCATATGGTCAAACAAAAACTGCAATTAATACTGTTCAAAAACTTTTGAATGTTCCAATTGATTTCTATGCACTTATTAACATGGGTGGTATGGAAAAGGTTATTAATCAAGCTAATGGTGTTGATGTAACACCAACCTTAAGTTTTAAGTATGAAGGATTCTCATTTACAAAAGGTGAAAAGACTCATATGAATGGCAAGAAGGCTTTAGCATATTCACGTATGCGTTATGATGATCCACAAGGTGATTATGGACGTCAAACTCGTCAACGAGCCGTGCTTACTGCTTTGGTACATAAGAGTAGTTCAGTATCTACGTTATTAAACCAAAGCTTTATTAACTCATTATCTGATCAAACACAAACTGATTTGACATTCGATGAATTAACTGCCCTTGCTAAGGATTATAATTCAGTTAGAAAACATACTTCAGAGACTCATTTGCAAGGTAATGGAGAAGAAGTTGCAAAACAAAGTATGGAAGTTATGAAGGAATCCGAATTACAACGAGTTACAAACTTTATTCGTGAGAATTTAGATTTGCCACATGCTAAGACAGGTAATATTAAGTTTAAGCCTTCTACACAAAGTTCAACAACAACTAAGTCGGTTCAAGATATCAATAATATTGGTTCACAACGTTCAACCACGGGAACATCCAATAAGAATAGTACTGGAACAAACAGTGGTTCTGGTATAAGCAATAGTGGATATTCTAACTCAGGTTATTAATTAAATATCAAGAGCGGTATAAAAATGTAGGAAAATGACGGTTAAAATGGTCCTTTGTCAAATAGTATTGATGAATAGTTTTTGTATGGAAGGCAACCTCATGTAGGTTGTCTTTTTTTATGCACAAATGAGTCTTATTCTCTTGAGAAAATGGTCAAGATTTCTAAATCCATAACTGATACGTTTGAGTTTTTTTATCTTTCCAATGGTCTCTTCAAGAGGACCATTGGATTATGACATTGTACAACTATTCTTTATATAATTTGAATTCTTATGTAACGTTGAAATAGATGTATCCATAGCGATGCCAATTAGACTTGAGTGCTTTATACAAACGGGAATGTTTATCATTTATTTTTTTAAGACAACTGATTCTAACTTGATCCAATGCCCGGCTATATAGCTGAACTATATGAAATCTATTAACTATTATTTGAGCATTGGGAAAAATTTTATGAATGACCGACTGGTAATTAGCGTTCAAATCAATAGAGACAGTCTTAACTGCTTGTCGTTCTGACAAGCTATAATTTTTTATAAAGTGTTCAATAATTGTTTTAGACAGTCGATCATGAATCAACTCAATTAGATGATGATGTTTGTGTATCAATAGCTATAAAAGTAAATATACCGTTAACTGAACGAAATTCATCAAAACACAAGTTTTCTGGAAGGCAATTACATCTATTTGATAATTTGATATTGTCATATAAGATTCTGCTTACTGTATTTACTGATACTCCGATGATTTTAGCAATTGATGTTAAAGTGAAGGATTCCTTGGCCATAGCAAATGTTCTGTTTTGAACTTGTTTAGTCATAGTATGATTTTTGATTAATAAATCACTGTGAGCACCACAGGTGCTAGCACAGTTCTTACAAATATATTGAGTATCAAATGATACTCAATACCGTCCTTGACTGAAACATTACTCATATTATTGTCTTTATATCGAGTGCACATAGTATAGAATTGTCTTGAGACATTATTGTTTTCTCCATGTTTGATTGGGTTTAGTCGCTTAAATCTTAACATGGGAACAGTGATGTTCTTTTTTTATTTTCTAGAGATTAAAAAACTGGTATTGATTATTCATCAATACCAGAAAGTTAATAATTAAATATTATTTATACTTCATTTCAAAGAATCAGGTAGCGTCAAGAATCTTGTGTAAATGAAATGCCTTCGTACATATAATATGTATCTAACTTAAATAAATGATGCTTCCAAGGTGTCCTGGAGTCCTTTGAACCCTCGGTGGATCCGCTTCAGAGACTTCTCGTTATAAACATTAAACTGAGAAACCAGGAAGCGATCCAGTGAATCTTCCGTTGGAAATTGTTCTTTGTGGTGGGTGGTGCGCTTGAGATGCTTATTAAAGTTCTCAATCAGGTTAGTGGAGTATAGTGATTGCCGGATAGCTGGTGGAAAGTCCATGAAAGTGAGTAAATTCGGCATTTTAAGCAGATCTTTGATTAATTTGGGATAGGTCTGATGCCAGTTGTTGGCGAACTCATTCAGTTTCAGTTCGGCTGCTTCACGGTTGGCGGCCCGATGAACTTGTTTAAAGTCACTGATCACGGCCTTGCGGTCTTTTACGCGAACTTTGTTCATCAGATTCCGCCCAACATGAACCAGGCAACGTTGTCGTTTGGCTTTAGGGAAATGCCGATTCAAGCCTTCATCCAAACCAACTAACCCATCGGCCACAAACAACAGCACATCTTTAACGCCCTGCTTGATCAAGGTTCCCAGCAGTTCAGTCCAGATTCCAGTCGATTCCGTTGGCGCCACTTGGTAGTTCAGCACTTCTTTCGTACCATCTGGACGAATGCCAATCGCAATATGAACGGCTTCTTTTTGAACGGTATCCCGCTTTAACTGCAAGTAAGTGGCATCTAAGAAGATGGCCACATATTGTGAAGCCAGTCGACGTTGCTGGAAAGCTTGAACCTGTTCATTGACGGCTTTAGTCATGTTGGAAACCGTGGCTTTGGAGTAGTGAGCACCGTACATTTTCTCAATGAGTTCGGCAATTTCAGCAGTGGTAATTCCCTTGGTATACAACTGAATGACCGTTGTTTCTAAATTATCACTGTGCCGACCGTAGGCTGGCAAGGTATGATTTTCAAACCGGCCATTGCGATCTCGAGGAATGGTTAAGTTAAGTTGGCCGTACTTCGTATCAAACGAGCGCTCATAACTGCCGTTGCGGTTATTACCAGTGTTAATCCCAGCGTATGAGTAGCGTTCGTAACCCAAAAACTCTGCCAATTCGGTTTGAAGCAGCTGGTTAATCGCAATTTCGAGGTGGTGACGAAAAACTTCGTCCAAATCTTGCTTTTGGGCTAGTGCAGCGATAATTTCTGTGGTAAGTTCATTCATGGGGAATGCCTCCTGTGATGTTTTCTGTGGTTACTAATTATCATAAGGGAAGGCATTCCCTATTTCTATACAATTCAGAAATCTTTTATGCATTTATACAAGATATTTTACGCTCTCAGAAGTATCAGAACAATAATAAAAAAATTGCTCTAATTTATAAAATTTAGCTTTTACAAAAAAATATGCTTGAAACCGTTTACAGATGTTTGGAAGTGTTATATACTTATTTGTGTTGAAAGATGAATAGCTAGTAAATTGTTACTATTAAATTAGGCGAGATTGCTAGACACTGAATGATGTACGACTATACGAAAAACTATAGTCGTGTGCGTCTGTGGTGTCTGTAATCTTGCCTTTTTGCGTTTAGTGAGGGGGAAAAGTTGATGGTTGAGATTGCTCAAATCTTTAATAATAACAGTGCTTTGGTAAACCTAGGAAATCAGAAGCAAGCAATTGTTAAAGGTAAGGGAATCGCTTTCAATAAGAGTAAAGGATCAAATTTAGATACAAATAAGATTGAAAAATTATTTTATTTGAACACTAAAGGTTCACAAGAAAATTTGTTCTTTCTGATGAAGGATATACCAATAGATGTGGTAACGACTACTTATGAAATTATTGATTATGCTAAACAAAAGTTTAACTATGATGTTTTGGATTTTGTTTATATCACTTTAAGTGACCACATCTTTGGATCATATCAAAGATTTCTATCAGATACGTACCATGAAAGCTTGGTTCCTGATATGAGCAATCAATATACAACTGAATATTTAATTGCAAGTCATGGTTTAGATGTAATTAATAACAATTTGGAGATAACTCTTCCTGAGTCCGAAATTAAAAGTATTGCTTTACATTTTATTAATGCACGCGGTGAGGAAAAACGGGCCAATCATCTTAAGAAGAATGGAATGATGAACATTAATAAGATTGTTAAGAGGGTTCTAACTGAAAACAATATTTTTCGGAAAGAGGAAAATGGCAATTATTATGATCGTTTCATGATACATTTACAATATTTAACTGGCCGACTAGATGACCAAAATGAAGATAATGAAGAGTTTAATCAGAAATTGGAAGATGAGATGAAAACGTCATATCCACGATCTTTTAAGATTGCTGATGAGATTTATGATCAACTTCAAAACAAACTTGCTAAAAAATTAAGTGGCAGTGAACTACTCTATTTCATAATTCACATTCAACGATTAACTAAGGAAAAAACTATAAAGTAAGAGGTAAATTATTATGGCAGTTACAAAAGAAGATATTTCAATGACAGGATTCACAATTGTTGCTTATGCAGGAGATGCTAAGACAGCATTACTTAAAGCTTTGGATAATGCCCGTGAAGGTAAGATTGAAGAAGCTAAAAAATTAGTTGAAGAAGCAAAACAGTCGATTAATGACGCTCACAATGAGCAAACAAAGTTACTAGCTGATGAAGCTGGTGGCATGGATATGGACGTTACATTTATTATGGTCCACGGTCAAGATACTTTAATGACAACTATGATGTTGATGGATCAATGCAAATTCTTTATTGATGAATATGAACGCATCAACAAAATTGAAGAAAAATTAGACATGAAGAACTAATTAATTGAGAAATTATTATTTAAAATAGTATTCAAAAAAACTAACTCTGGGGGGTAAAGTACTTATGAATACGATCGTTAAACAAATCGAAAAAGCACAACCGTTCTTTAAGAAACTCTCAGCCAACATTTATTTACAAGCCGTTCGTGATGGTTTCATTTCACTAATGCCAATCATCATTTTCTCGTCATTGTTCATTCTTGTTTCGGCTGTTCCTAATATTTGGGGCTTTTACTGGCCAACAAATGTTAATGATGGATTAATGAAGATATACAACTACTCAATGGGTGTTCTATCATTGATGGCTGCAGCTAATGTTGCCAGAGCACTTACAAAGAGTTTGAACTTACGCTTGCCAAAGATTAACCAAATTCCACCAGCATCCGTAATGTTTGCTTCACAGATTGCCTTTCTACTAGTTGCTGTAGATCCATTTACAAATAAAGTAGGTCTATTCTTCACAGAAGGATACATGGGTACTAAAGGTTTACTAGCAGCATTCTTAGTAGGTTTCATCGTTCCAAATTTATACTATGTATGTTTCAAGAATCACATTACTATTAAAATGCCTGATCAAGTACCACAGAATATTTCTTCAGCTTTTGCTAATATCATTCCATTCGCATTATCAACATCATTCTTTGGATTGTTTGATATTTTCTTCAGAATGGCAACTGGTACTAACTTGGCTGCTTGGATCATTCAAGTATTAGCTCCATTGTTCACAGCTGCCGATGGTTATGTCGGATTAGCTATTATCTATGGTGCCATGGCCTTCTTCTGGTTCATTGGTATCCAAGGTCCATCAATTGTTGAACCTGCTGTTGAAGCCATTTATCTAACAAATGTTGATGCCAACATGAAGATTGTTCAGGCTGGTGGTCACGCTACACATATCTTGTCACAAGGTACACAATTCTTTGTTGCTACATTAGGTGGTACTGGTGCTACATTAGTTATCACGTATATGTTTGCTCTTTGGGCAAAGTCAAAAGAATTGAAAGCCGTTGGACGTGCTTCCGCAATTCCTGTTTCATTTGGTGTTAATGAACCAATCTTGTTCGGTGCTCCACTTATTTTGAATCCTGTCTTCTTTATTCCATTTATTGCTACACCTATTTTGAACGTTTGGTTATTCAAGATATTCGTTGATTACTTAGGAATGAATGGATTCGTCTTCAACTTGCCATGGACAACTCCTGGTCCTATTGGATTGATCATGGGTGTTAGATTCTCAATCCAAGCTGTAATTTTAGCCGTTGCCTTAATTGTAATGGATGGTGTAGTTTACTACCCATTCTTCAAAGCATATGATATGCAAAAGGTTGCAGAAGAAGCTGAAGAGGATAAGGCTGCTGCCGAAAATCCTGATTCAGATGCAAATGTAGCTACAGACGCTGTTGTTGCAACAGCTGCTGGTGATATTCCTCTAGGCTTAACTAAAGATAAAAAAGCGTTAAACATTCTAGTCATTTGTGCTGGTGGTGGTACTTCCGGTATCCTTGCTAACGCTTTGAATAAGATGGCTAAAGAAAAAGATTTACCTGTTGAAGCTGCTGCTGCCGCTTACGGTGCTCACAGTGATTTATTACCTGATATGGATGTTACAGTACTTGCTCCACAAATGGATGCTATGAAGGATTCATTGAAACAAGAAGCTGATCATAGTGATGTTAAGATGATCACTACAACTGGTAAACAATATATTGATCTAACAAGACATGCTGATAAAGCATTGAAGTTTATTGTTGATAAGTTACAGAATGACGACGATAAAAGTGAAGGAGATACAAAATGACATTAATTAATCGTGTAAAATCGTTACCAAAGGGCTTTGTACTTGGTGGTGCTACTGCAGCATATCAAGTTGAAGGTAATACTAAAGTTGATGGTAAAGGTAAGACAATGTGGGACGATTATTTGAAGAAACAAGGTCGTTTCAGTCCTGATCCTGCCTGTGATTTTTACAATCGTTACCCAGAAGATTTGGCTTTATCAAAGAAATATGGCTTGAATGCAATTCGTGTTTCAATTGCCTGGACAAGAATATTTCCGAATGGAACTGGTGAACCAAATCAAAAGGGTGTTGAATACTATCATCGACTATTTAAACAATGTTTAGATGATGGAGTTGAACCATATGTCACTTTGCATCATTTTGATACTCCTAAGACCTTATTTGACCAAGGAGATTGGTTAAATCGTAAGCAAATTGATTATTTTGTTGATTATGCCAAGTTCTGCTTTAAGGAATTCCCTGAAGTTAAGAACTGGTTCACAATTAATGAATTAATTTCATTGGCCCAATCACAATATATCGGTGGTAACTTCCCACCAAATCATCACTTTGATGTTTCAAGTGCTATTCAAGCTGAACATAATGAACTATTAGCACATGCTCGTGTAGTTAACTTATTTAAAGAAATGGGATGCAAAGGTAGGATCGGTTTAATTCACGTGATTGAACCAGTTTATCCAATTACAAATACACCAGAAAACCGTCACGCTGCTGCGTTACAGGATGCTTTTATTAATAGATTCTTACTTGATGGAACATTTTTAGGCGAATATAGTGATGAGACGATGGCCTTAATTAATGAAATTCTTGATAAGAACGATGCTCATCTTGAAATTAAAGATGGGGATATGGACATCTTAAAGAAAGCAAGTACTCAAAATGATTTCTTCGGATTAAATTATTATCAAAATCAATATGTAAAAGCTTATGATGGCGAAAGTGGAAATACTTTTAACGGTACTGGTGATAAAGGTACAAGTTCATTTAGATTCCACGGAGTTTGTGAGACTGTAAAGAATCCTGATATTCCAACAACAGATTGGGATTGGAATATTTACCCAGAAGGTTTGTACGATGTTTTGACACGTATTCATAAAGAGTATAAGAATTGTAAAACAATTTATATTACTGAAAATGGTATTGGTATGAAGGAACAGGTTCCCGAGAATGTAACTGATGATTATGTCTACGATGATCCAAAACGAATCGACTATGTTGATCAACATCTTCAAGCTTTGTTGAAGGCTCGTTCTGAAGGTGTCGATGTAAATGGTTACTTCATTTGGTCATTGCAAGATCAATTTTCTTGGTCAAATGGATATAATAAGCGCTATGGTCTATTTTATGTAGACTTTGACAACCAAAAACGTTATGTCAAAAAGAGTGCACTATGGTTTAAAGAATTATCAGATACAATGAAGTAAAGCCCAGTTCACCCCTTGAATTGAAATATTTTAGTATTTGATTTATATACCATAATGATTGGTTTGTTGTTGATTTAAAACAGGGATCTGCAATGAAACTTACTTTGATAGAGGTATAGGTTGCCAATATTAGATAGCTGTTTTCTATCTTACCTAGGTATTGGTAATTGTAGAAAAATCGTTGAAAATAGTTAAAAGAGCTTTGAGGTTTTGTTTAAATCTCAAAGCTCTTTTTTGGAAAAATATATATAATATAATTGGATTGCGAGGAGATAATTATGGATTGTAAGTTAATAGCACTAGACATGGATGACACTTTATTAACCTCAGAGAAGGTTGTTTCTGAACAGAATAAACAAGCAATCAACGCAGCTCTAGAGAAGGGAATTAAGGTGGTTTTATGTTCAGGTAGAACTCATAACGCCGTTATAAAATATGTGAAAGGCCTTGGTATCAAAGGATCAAATCAATATATGATTACTAACGGTGGTGCCATTATTGAAAATCTAAGTGGCAAAATAGTATTCCAAGAATTAATGAGTAATGAGTTTTATCGTGAATTCGTTAAGTTTATCGAAGACAATCAATTACATTATAATGTTGTAGATAAGGATGGTAATACTTATACAAGTGGTAAAGAGTGGCTTGATAAATATACTATTATGCAGGCTTATGAAAATGAAAACGGACTTTATCTTAAAGAACCAGATCAGTTACCAAATGATTTTCAAATAGTAAAGGCAATTATCAACGGTGAAAAGAGTGAATTGGATGGAATAAGCGATAAAGTTCATCAACGATTTGATAAAAATTATTTTGTAGTTAGAACTGGTGTGGGCTTCCTAGAAGTATTCCCTCAGAATGTCAACAAAGGTGTGGCTTTGGAAGCTTTGTGTAATAAATTAAATATCAATCTCAATCAAGTGATGGCCATGGGGGATCGTGATAACGATATTCCAATGCTGAAAAAAGTTGGTAAAGGTATTGCCATGGAGAATGCTCAGCCGGGTGTTAAAGAGGTTGCAGACTTTGTGACAGCTGATAATAATCATAGTGGTGTAGCTCTTGCAATTAAGAAATTTTCTTTATAAAGGTGGAAATGATGCCAATTATTAGCATGCGCTTTCATTTTTTTTAGTAATTTAACGTCAAAGCAAGTTAAGTCATTTATAATTAATTATATGAGGAGGAATTATGCAATTAATTATAAAGCAGATTTTTAATAATAATACCGCTATTGTTGATCTTGGGGATAACCAGCAAGCTATAGTTAAAGGAAAAGGAATTGGATTTAATAAATCTAAAAATTCTGAATTAGATAGTTCAAAAATTGAAAAGATTTTTTATTTAGATTCGGCCGATTCTCAAAAGAACCTTTACTTTCTCTTAAAAGATATTCCTATTAATATTGTAACTACCACTTATGAAATTGTTGATTACGCCAAAAAGAAGTTTGGTTATCAAACTTTGGACTACATTTATATAACTTTGAGTGACCATATCTATGGTGCATATAAACGTTATGTCGATGGAACTTATAAACCAAGTCAAATACCGGATATGAGTGATAAATATATTGATGAATATTTGATTGCTAGTAAGGGATTAAATATTATTAATAGTAATTTAAATATTAAGTTACCGGAATCTGAAATAAAAAATATTGCACTACATTTTATAAATGCTGAGGGTCAGGATGGTAAGCAATTAAAGGAAGACGATGGGAAAATTGATTTTCATAAGTTAATCAATGATATTTTAATAAGAAATAATATTTTTCGTACTAAAAGCAATAGCAGTCACTACGATAGATTTATGATACACATGCAGTATTTATCACAACGTCTTAATAATATGGCTCAAGATACAGAATTTGATGAAAAAATCGAAAAAGAAGTAGAGAGAAATTATCCAGGATCAACAGATATTGCTAAACAAATTTCTAGAGCAATCAAGATTGAAATGGGGATATCTCTAAGTAGTAAAGAGCTATTGTATTTTATCATTCATATACAAAGAATTACACAAGAAGATGGCCTAAATCAGAATCCAGTTTTTATATTATAAGAGAAGAAGTAAGTGAACTTCAAAATAAGAAACAGAGAGAATCTTTTATGATAGAAATCTTTATTATATCGATTTTACTGTTTTACATAATTCACCAAGTAGAAGAGTTTACATCTTCGATTTTCATAGTAGAGATTATAAAGAATATAGTTCAACTCTTGCCCTTAATTATATTTTTATAACTTTATAAAGTTATAAAGGCTCTATCCTTCTCATAAATAAAATAGAAGTATGATTCAACAACTTAATATCTGATAACTTGACAGTATTTAACCAAAAAGCCAACAGGTCCTCATTATCCGGCTTATCTTGAATAGATTCGTAGTGATTATAATATGCTTCAGCAAAATAATTTTGGAAAGATCTAAATATGTAGGCCGATCTATTCTCCGGTCTGGCCTTTTTACTTTTTAGCGTCTTCATGACAATTCTCTTTATTTCGTTAACTATTGTCGTTTATATAAACTCGTTTTTCTCAAAAGTTGTGGTCAAAACAGGGTCGTCTAATCCACACCCTTGACCAGTTTAAACATTGATTTCTTTGTGTTTAAAAAAGGAATTTTCTAATCTTCCCTTTTCGACCTTTTTATTTTATCTTGCATTAAGTAATCATCAGTTTTCAGATTTATGTCATCCTCCCACAAAGCGTTAAATGTTATATGTTAAATATATTTAACACTTTGTGGGAGACAATTAACAAACGAGACTTGTCTGATTCTCAATAGAGCCGTACATTTTTAATAAGTCAAAGCATTCTTGGAAGAAGTTTTTAAACGATGTAAACATAACTTTATCCATTGATTCTTGATCATGATACTTTTTACCAACATACAAAATAATTCTAGAAACTTCACGATTGATTCGGTCTTTAATAAATTCATTATTTTCAAACATTGTTGCCGTTCTTGCTAGAGGTTCCTTACGATAATTCAGATCTCGATAAACTTTCTTCTTAGCGTTCATAATCAATTTAGCATAGTTAGTCAGTTTTTTAGCACTTCCGTAAGAAAGACTAACCAAAGTGTCTATTAGGTTTTGAGGCATTCCATATGATAAAAGAGTGCTTTCTTCGGCAGCTATTTCGACATTGTCGATATTTTCGTTAATTTTAGAATTATTAGTATTATTAGAACGTAATTTCAAGTGATTGAAGTTCAAGTAATTAAGTAGACTATTTGTCTTGTTCGAAGAAGACTTTTTGTCCGCAGGTGTTGTATCAGCGCTTTCTACTTGTTGAGGAGCATCTGTTGCAACGTCTTTTTTGGAATGACCTAAGAACTTTTCTTTAACAGCATCAGGCAAAGATGGAAATAATTTGTAAGTTCCGTTAAAGCATTTCTTTCTGAAGATTAATCCTGCTTCAACTAGTTTGTCCATGATTCTTGAGATAGTTTTAGTTGATTGATTGATCAACTCTGCCAAATCGGAATAAGTGTATACAACGTAGTATCGATTTTCTTTACGATCGAAGAAGTCTTCTCCATTTTGGACACTTAAGCCAAGTCGATTATAAATAGCTGAGAAAACTTGAGTTGGATTTCCATTAAGAGATTTGTCTCCTAAATCAATCAATGCAATGTATCCCTTCGGTTCAACAAAATCTTGTTTAGCCCTCTTCATCGCTTCTTGTAGTGTTTTATCGTTAGACATATTATTGTCATCCTTCCATGTTTTTTCATAGAAAGAAAAAAGACTGATGAGCAAATATCCCCACCAGTCTTTTAACGATTAAATAATTGATTTATCTCTGCCTACAATCTATAATAAGAATTAAAGCAGAGCGTTAAAAGTAGTGAGTATGTGTGGAATACTCATTGCCGAATCCTTAATCGCGGGTAACAATTAAGGATTCAACGCTTTTTTCTTTTATATATATAGTCGTACTTTTAAAAAGTGCGACTCTTTTTTTCTGTCTTAAATATATATTCTGTGAAGCATAAAATCAACAAAAACCTTGATATATCAACAACTCATACATTTAACATTTAACATTTAACATTTAACATTATATATATAACATAATGTTAAATGTTATGTGTGAAATGTATTTAACATTATGTAAAAGGCTTAACAGAGAGAATCTTTGATACGATAGCTTTCTTGAAAAATATTGATATAAAAATATCGGTAGTTTAGCCTAGAACAAAGTGTTAAATGTTATATGTTAAATACATTTAACACTGCTTATACATTGAACCATAAGTATTATTAACACTTATGCAGAGGTGTGTTAATATTGAAGTATAAAATTATTGGGGGAGCTTTTATGACTGCGAAAGTATTATCTTTTTTGAACTTTAAGGGTGGCGTTGGAAAAACAAGTACTACAGCTTTAACAAGTTATAACCTGGCCAAATTAGGTTATAAGGTTTTGGCAATTGATTTTGATCCTCAGGCTAACTTAACATCTTTATTTTTAAAGACTAAAAGTATCAAAACAAATGATGAAATCATTACAATTGAAACTTCACTTATGACAGCTGTGAATGATGATCTTGACTTGAAGGATATTGCAATTTCAATCGATGAGAATTTATCATTGATTCCTAACGCAGTGGACTTCAGTATGTATAACCGATACTTGGATAAGAATATTAAAACTGAGCAGGATAAAGTAGATTTCTTTAAAAATAAGATTGAATCTTTGAAGAAAGATTATGACTTTATTTTTATTGATGTTCCACCAACAATTTCGTTGCCAAATGACACTGCATTTAATGCTTGTGATCAGATCATCGTCGTTTTACAAACACAAGAAAGATCATTGTCAGGTGCAGAAGTGTTAATTGATTATCTACAAAAAACATTGATTGATGATTTTAATTCTGATGTTGATGTCATGGGTATCTTACCTGTTTTGTCAAAACGTAATGCGGCAGTTGATGAAGAAATTTTAAATTCAGCCGAATCTGAATTTGGTAAAGATAATATTTTCCAGCATAAAATTATGATCATGGAAAGAATCAAACGTATGGATATGACCGGTATTACCGATAATAAAAAAGACGTTTGGGACAAAAAGGTACATGCAGCATTTACGGGTGTGGCTAAAGAAATAATCGAAAGGTTAGGTGAATAGTCATGGGGATGCTGAGACACGATGACAAAAAAATTTCAAAACCAAAGAAATCTACGCTTGAGCGTGGCACCAAGGTTGTCGTTGAGAACCAAGTAAAGAGAAAAGATGTCGTTGACATGCCAGATTCTGGTGTTACTTTCCCAGTAAATGTTCGAGTGGATAATCATATTAGAAACAAAATATCGGCTCTGTTGAACCTGGGTATGGCGAAATCTCAAAAAGAATTAGTCAAACAGTTGGTTGAGAATGAAATAGACAGATTGCCGGAAAGTGATAAGAGTAGATTTGATAGGATGTTTGAAATTTTGGAAGAAAAAGATAATATGAAGAACTAAATGTTAATAACATTATATATTTAACATTTAACACTTTGTTGAAAGACAACTTAAACCTTCAACATATAAAAAAAGACGTTACTCATTAACGTCTTTGGAATGGCCCCTTTAGTGGCTGTACGATAAATAGAGTTGATGGCAAAATGCCTATCAACTCTATTTATCGTACAGCCCGAGCGGAAGTTCAAAAAATGGACTTAATCTATATAGAGAACCTAAAGAAAGAGACAAAAACAGATACAATATAGATACTCAAAAGTTGGACTTTTCCACAGCCCATTTCTCACCAGCAGAAATTCAAAAGCAAAACCAGGATTTGGTGAACCATGCTAATGACTTCTTAACTGATGAAGACAGTGGCTTACCGGTTTTCTTAGAACCAGAAGCCGTGCAATTACTTAGCTTCTGGTGCCGAACTCCGCAACAAATGCGGCGCTTTATTGGCATTATCTTAAACGCCAAATATGCTGTTGAAAAAGAACATAAGGATTTAGGCGTATGGATTCTATTAGATGACCCTGATTTAAAAAAAATGATGACCAAAACATTAAGACGCTATTTTAATGCCCT
Source organism: Companilactobacillus halodurans (assembly GCF_009600995.1). Taxonomy (NCBI): domain Bacteria; kingdom Bacillati; phylum Bacillota; class Bacilli; order Lactobacillales; family Lactobacillaceae; genus Companilactobacillus; species Companilactobacillus halodurans. The sequence goes on from NZ_VDFO01000012.1 coordinate 38,019, forward strand.
AAGAAGCGATGAGAAACATATCAAGAATGTTGAGAACTACCTGTACGGCACCATGCAAAACCTATTTGGTGTTTGGTGGAACCAACAAGCAGCTAGAAAATATGCGGCCAAACACCCTAAAGAACAAAATATTGATAACGAGCGTTCTTGAAATTAAACGTCATATTAGCTCGTTTAAGCCGTTTTAAGTGCTACATGCATAATTATTAAAATCGCTTTAAAATCGCTTAAAAGCAAAAATAGGTACCTTTAGTGGCTAAATTGGCGATGACTGAACTAAGGGAATGTGAAAGGAGCTTTTTAAATGACCAAATCCAGCAAAGAAGTCGAAACAATTGATCAATTGTTGGCTGACCCATGGGCAGTCGATATTCAAGACATTTGGGAGCAAGCAGCTCATAATCCAGATCCTGATAAACGCAAGCTGTTTGACGCGTTACACACTTACCTCTTAGATAAGCGCCAAGAGCAAATTATCAACGAAAAGCATTTTGTGATTTAACATGGACAGGTCAAATAATCAGTGACTGAAATAAAAAGGAGGCACAAAATATGGCTAAAACTCGAACATATATGGACAAGTATAAATTCACAGCTGCAGAAAACCAACGGTTTGCCCGAGCAAACTTTACCAAGTTAGTGCATACTAACGCTCGTTTTGAAGGCGTTAATACCACTTTGCCACAAACACAAACTATTATGGACGGTATGAGCGTAGCAGGAGTACCTGTTGAAGATGTTTTGACGATTGTTAATTTAAAGCGTGGGTGGCAATATATCACTGCTCAAAATTCCACTTTAACGTTAACCATGGAAAAACAAATCAACAAGATTGTGGCAGCGGAAGACGCCTTAGTACCGGGAGAATTACGGCAAGGGAAAGGAGGAGTTGATTTAGGTAGTGAAGACTTTTTTGAACCACCTTTAATTAACGAAAAACAAGAACAATCCTTTTTACAAAAAATCTTGGCTGATCCACGAACGACGATTACTGATAAAGCATTGACTGTCATGTATCATAATATGCGCCAACAAATCTTTTGGGACGGGAACAAAAGGACGGCGACTTTAAGTGCTAATAAAATTATGATTGACGGTGGTGCAGGCTTAATCAATGTGCCGTTAGATAAGTGGGATCAATGGAACGAACTAATTGCCAATTATTATCAGACTAATGACATGACTAAAATTAAACAGTGGACATATGATAATGGTATTCAAGGATTACAAATTCGAGCAAACAAAAAAATTAAGTGCTAATGAATTAAACCAGATGTACAAGCAACTAAAAAAAACGGATAAATTAGAACTTAAATTAGTTGAAGACGAGATTAGTAAAAGAACCCAAAACCATCTCAAAGACTTTGCTAAAAACAATCTAGAAGTTAAGCCAAAAAATAATCCTGAAAATAAAAACGATCGGCCTAGTTATTAGGTTGATCGTTTTTGAGTTTATTTGGTTTATGGACATTAACGTAATCGGCAAATATTTTTAAAAGCTCTTCGGTTTGTTCAACCGAGAGATTATCAGCTTGAAAGTATTTTTCTAGCAAAGCCCCTTTTTGAATTAATCGGCGAGAACGGGCTTTGCGGGCTTGCCGATTTTCGTAGTATTTAGATTGCCGTAATTTAAAATCTTCTCGCTCAATTTTTTGTTTTAAACGCGCTTGTTGCTCAACTAGTTTTTCATATTGATTAGGCATAGTCATTACCACCTAACTATTATCGGTTATTTTGAGCTTGATTTAAAAAGGCGGCAACTTTTTTAGCAATCATTTTAATCTGTGGAGTAGTAAGTGTCCCATAATCCAAATTGGCTGATCTAATGATTTGCTTACCGAGATTTTGTTCAATTTTATTTTTTTCAGCTTTAATCTTTTGATTAAGCTGTTTTAATTTAGCTTCTTGTTTTTCTAAGTTACTTTGAGACATAATGATTCCTCCAATCATATTAAAAATAATCACCGACACTATATCATACAGAGAACGTTAAATCAAAGGATAGAAGTTGAAATAGCAAAGCGGAATGCATACACTATAAGTAAATTTATGGGAATCAGTAGGACGAGTGAAATGAGGTCAATGCGCACTTACACATAGAATAAATTCTATGTTGTGCTAACCCCCAAAAAAACTGTATTAGAAGTCGCCGATGTCGACAACAGAAGAAAACCCATAGAATCAAAGTAAAGAGGTGACTTACATGGCAATTTTTCATATGAGTTTTAGTAATATTAGTGCTGGAAAAGGACGAAGTGCGATTGCCAGTGCGGCTTATCGAAGTGGTGAAAAATTATTTGATGATAAAGAAGGTCGCCGATATTTCTATGCCCGATCGGTAATTCCAGAAAGCTTTATTTTAACCCCAAAAAATGCACCAGAATGGGCCAGTGATCGAGAAAAATTATGGAATGAAGTTGAAAAGAACGATCGTAAATCAAACTCACGGTATGCAAAAGAATTTAACGTGGCTTTACCGGTAGAATTAAGTGAATCCGAACAGAAAGAATTACTGACAAAATATGTGCAAGAAGATTTTGTCGATCAAGGTATGGTAGCTGACGTAGCAATTCATCGCGATCACCCAGACAATCCGCATGCACATGTGATGTTAACCAATCGCCCATTTAACCCCGATGGTAGTTGGGGATTAAAAGCAAAGACGCAGTACATTAAAGATGAAAATGGCAAGCAACTTTTAACCAAAAGCGGGTTTCCAAAACAAAGAAAAATTTGGTTGGTTGATTGGGATAAAAAGGAAAAAATTAATGAGTGGCGAAAAAATTGGGCGTTGAGTGTTAATCAGTTCTTAGCACAAAAAAATATTCCGGATCGGATTAGTGAAAAATCGTTTGTCGATCAAGGGATTCAAGAGACACCTACCCAACACGAAGGCATTAACAGCCAAAGAAAAAATCGAAAAGCATTTAATCAACAAGTTAGAGCGCAAAGAAACGCTCAAGCTAAATATCATAATCTTGACGAAAAGATAAGAAATCATGAACATTTTGACGCGTTAACTGACGAGCTATCGTTCTCTGAAAAACACACAATTAGTCATCTAAGTCAGCAATTGAAAACCTATGTCGATTTAGAACATTTAGACGATAAACAGCGCATGCTATTTAATTGGAAGAACAGCTTATTAATCAAACACGCGGTTGGTGAAGATGTAACTAAACAACTGCTGACTATTGACCAGCAAACGACATCACTAGCACAAGCTAACCAGTTGTTAAATAAAGTGGTGGAACGAGCAACGAAAAAGCTTTATCCGGAACTTAATTTTGAACAGACAACCGCAGCTGAACGACGGGAACTGATTAAAGAAACTAATAGTGAACAAACGATTTTCAAAGGCAGTGAATTAAACGAACGTTTAATGAATATTCGAAACGACTTATTAACCCAGCAATTATTGACGTTTACCAAGCGGCCATATACCAGCTGGCAGTTAGTTAATCAGCAGGCCCAAACAATTGAGAAGCAATTAACCACGGTACTAGCCAAACATGGTCACCAGTTAGACGATTTGAAGCATACTAATCGGGGCATGCTAGCCGCTTATCAACCTAACGAACTCGAATTCATTTCTAAAGCGGTGAAAAATTTACGGGTCATGCGGGAAGTTAAAGCCGTAGTGCAAACTCAATACAACAGCATTCTAACGACTGCTTTTCCGGACAGTGACATGGATAAGCTAGAGACGATTGATAAGGAGCAAATCTATACCGCTGTGGTTTACTATGACCCAGAATTAAAGCCATTAAGCGCCGAGGATCTTAGTCAATTACAACAGCAGCCACCGGTAGTCTTTACTAGTCAGCAACACCAAGCCGGTTTAAATTACCTGTTAGGTAAAATGGAATTAAAAGATATTCAGGATCATCGACTGCAACGGGTCTTAAAACATGATGGCACCCGGCAACTGTTTATCGGCGAATGTGGCCAAGATCCTAAGTTGGATCACAAACAAATTGAAATGGTGCAAGCCCTTTTGAAACAACAGACAACACGGTTTGATCAATATAAGCAAGACCAAATTAAGGACTATCAGGCTATTAATTATTACCCAACTAGCCCGAAAAACTACCTGACTAATATTTTGGACGAAGCCTTAATAACCATTTTATATGCGAAGAACACGGACTATCTAAGAAAGCAGCAACTACGTGGCTTAAAAGAGACCGAGTGGGAAATGACGAAAAAGCAACGGCAACACCAAACTCGAAACCGGCATGAAGATGGGGGCAGGCACTTGTAACCTAAATGTAAAAAAATAAATGGTGTAAGTTACACCTTTTGATGTTAAATTATGACTAAATTAAGAAAGGAGAACTTACATGTGACAGGCAATCAGGAATGGTACAGCGTAACGCAAGCTAATCACAAGCTGGGGCGTGGCCGAAATTATGTCAGCAACTGGATCAAACGACATCCAGAGTTTCCTGATCAATTTTTGCTTGGTTCAGGTACCAATAAATTAATATCTGATGAAGGGATAGAGTGGGTTAAAAATCACATAAAAAAAGAGGGCGTCCTCGTAAGCAGTGAAGTTGCTAACGAGGATCAGCACCTAGAAGTTACGATTCTGGGTGTCACCCTCCTAACAATCCATTTTACCGGGCGGGTTAGGGGAAAGCTAGTTGTTTAGCGACCCTAACGCGCTTTTTTTGAGGAGGTGATTTAATGAAAGTAGAAAGCTGGCAAGGCATTAATGGCAAGTTACTACATGATGACCAAAAGGCGATTGTGGTTGATGACGACCAAGCACTAACTGACCAGAAGCAGCTACAAGCGATATTAGATCAAGACGGTCAGCCAATCGATGAAGTTCGGCAAGCAATGATTAAGAAGACCGTTAAACGCCAGTTGAAGACTGAGCCGTTAAAGCTTAGTGGTTGGTTTAATCGCCACGAAGACAGTCAAAATGCTAAAAAGGCCGAAAAATTGGTAAGTGATAAACCGACTCATCAATATAAGCAGATCAAAAATGAAATGACCTTTTTTGGTGAGAGTTTCCTGGAAGGTTTCTTAGGTTTCTATGGCTTAGAAGTTGATAACGCCTTAGACCGTTACGAACATAATTTGCATGTCTTAGAGACCCAAGAACTAGGCCAGTCAGAAAAAGAGTATTACTTAGCCACGAGTGAAAACGGCCGCGTCAAATTAGCCACCGATCCATTACCAAGCCAGCAAATTGCCGAGGAACAAATGAACAAGTTCTATCAGCGTGAGCCAGAAGAAACGCAGGCAGAACAAATTCAATTAAGAACATCAGAAGACGATAGGAAGGAGGAATAACATGAAGTTCAGCAAAGTAAAAGCGTTAGCAACTACTGGAGCTACTGCGATTTATTTGGGCTTGATGAACGCCCAGGTTGTTTTGGCGGCGGACGGTGGCGAAGTTAAAAGCAAGCTAACCAGCGCTGGTAAGACGATCCAAGGTATTTTAACTGGCTTGGTCGTTTTAGTTGGGATTTGTGTCGCGCTATTTATTATTATCAAAAGAATGCCTGACGCAGACGATCCGCGAGAGAAATCAGAAGTTTATCACGCGGTTGGCCGGGTGGCTGGTTTAGTGGCCCTAGCGGCAGCGATTATCTGGCTATTACCTTGGGTTTACAGCCTATTCACTTAATTTAAAAAGGAGCCTGCCAAATGAAGAAAGGAAAAGAATTTATCTTCCCAGAGAACGTAGATAAAGATTACGGGATCTGGAAAGACTACACCTTGAAGGATTTTGGCTATGCGGCGCTGGCAGGACTAGTGGGCTTAATTTTTATTGCGATCCCACCCTATGGTCTGATCTTAGTCCTGATAAAAATAGTGATTGTTGTCTTAGCCATGACGATTGTCATGGCTATTTTAACAATTAGGCCAGTTGCGGCGCGGAAGAATATTAAAGTGCGGGATAACTTTAAGTTGAAACGCCGCTATGCCAATGGTCAGAAACTGTTTTATTTAAAACCGAAGAAGCGAGGTGAACTAAATGCGTTTGAAGAAGAGCAAAACCGCCAATAAATCAGCGAAGCTCGATTGGGATTACCAACCGCCTAAAATCAATGGTGGTAAAGAGACCATTGATGACATGAGTTTGGTGGTGGGTATGTATGGTAACTACGAAGTTACCAAAACCGGTAATCTCGTTGGCATTTTGGAAGTTAGTGGGATCAACCTTGATCTACTTAATGAAACCGAACAACAGGACGTCTTTGAGGACTATGGCGCTTTTCTCATGAGTACCTTAGGTGAAGGTGTTGATGACACATTACAGTTCTTAGAACCGACGATTCCCGTCAATATTACGGCTTATCTCAATGGTCTCAAACGGCGGTATCTCGCCTTACAAAAAGACCACCCGGAGCAACAGTTCAAAATCCAGCTCATAGCCAGTTACTTGGATCACTTTACTAAAGTCCAAGAATCCAAAAACATGACAACTAAGCAACATCTGCTAATCGTTAAGGTGCCAATTAAAGACAAAAGTGTTAAGAGCTTAAACCTAGCGGTCACTCATTTAGACGAAAAGATCGAACAGGTTAAACGGGATATTGAAAATGCGTTAACGGACTTTGATGTGACGGCCAAAGTTTTGACTAGTCAGGAAGTCCAAGAGATTTTAAAGAACTTAATCAATTTCAATGGATAGGAGGCAACAGTATGAGTTTTGGCGATAAGGTCATTGATTTGTTCATGCCAACCAAGAAAGAAAGTAGGCAAAATAGTGAACCAGCGGTTAATAAACAAAAACCGGAGGTTGAAGACTTTACCAAGCTGATTGATCGCGATAGCTTGCATTCACTATTCCCGTTTAGCTGGGAACAGTACCCCACCTACGTCCAGTCGGGCGAGAATTTTATTCGGGTGTTAGCGATTGCTGACTATCCCAAGCGGGTGTATGGCAACTGGTTGTCAGAATTGAAGCGCAAAAAAGGCGTTATCGATATTGTGCAATATATCGACAGCGCCAGTAACAATTCAATGATTACCTATTACAAGAAGACGATTCAAAATAAGGAAGCGCAGAAGTTAAATACGTTCGACCCGTATAAAAAGAAGATTCTGCAAAATTATATTGATTCAGCCAACATGCAACTAGATAAATACCTTGATAATTCTACCACATTTGTCTATCAACATATGTTGGTTTATCTGCGGGCTAACGGTTTAGCGGAATTAGATGACTTAACCGAGAACGTCAAGAATACGTTGATTAAACTACAAATGAAGCCCTTAGTGCCCGTTAAAGCAACCTTTCAAGCTTTCTGGTCAACCATGCCAATTAACGAGAACCTCATGGGGGATTACACCTATAAAGAAAGTAATACCGAAGTCGCCAGCAGCATGTTTCCCTTTGACGACGCGGAGATTTTGGACTTGAAGCCTAGATCTGATATTGAAGGGGTTAACAAAGATACCAACAGCTTAATTGCCGTAGATATGCTGGATCGCAACAAGACGCTAAATCAAAATCAAGTCATTATCGGCACCTCGGGGGTCGGCAAGACCACCTATATGATTCAGAAAATCTTACGCTACGCCATTCAAGACTATCAACTCTACATTATTGACCCAGAAAACGAATATACCAAGATTGTTGAAGCCCTGGGTGGCGCAGTCTTGCACCTAACCTCGAATGCTAAGTACAAAATTAACCCGCTCCAAATTTTCTCCGAAGAAATCCTAAGCGCCGATGAGGCGGTCACGAACCTTGATTTACTAGTTAAAGATAAAATCCAGCGATTAAAGGGATTCTTTGAAGTCCTTAAAACCGGGATTACCCAAGTTGAACTGGCAATCCTTGATGATGTCGTTAAACAAGCTTACGTCAACAGTGGTGTTTTGAAATACAGCCGCTTAAAAGAGATTAAAGACGATCAGTGGCCGACCTTATCCAATGTTTATGACGAGTTGGAGAAACTGGCTGATAAGGACGCAGATAAGTTCAGTCGGGTTAAAGACTTCTACTACATCTTAGGCAGCTATACCCATGGTTCTAACAGCCTATTTGACGGGCACACCAACGTTAACTTAAAAGGGAAAATCATTTCTTTTGATCTAAAACCACTACAAAGTGAACAGGAAGTCCAATCAGCGGCTTATCTGAATACCTTCCAGTATTTGTGGGACGAAATCACCAAAGATCGGCATAGCCGCAAGAAATTGTTTGTCGATGAATTTCACTTTTTAACCTTACACAAAGCGGCTGCCACCTTTTTCCATCAAGCATACAAGCGATTTAGAAAGTACAATGCTGGAGCGATTGCCGGAACGCAGCAAATCCAAGATGTGATTGAGGGAACAACTGATACAGGGCAAAATATTGGGGAAGCAATTATTGGTAACTCCTACACCAAAGTGTTCTTTGGTCTTGACGGTAAAGGCGTTGATGATGTGATTACCAAATTGCGTATGACGTTCTCGGATAAAGAAAAGAAGCTACTAGAACGTCGTAGACAAGGCGAAGCCCTGATGATCTATGGTAGCCAACGCGCCTTTATGCGTGTCGAGTTGACCGAAGAAGAACTACGACTAATCGACCCAGAAGCTTACCAAGAAAAATACAACCGTGAGACAGCCGGGCAACCGGACTATCAAAAGCGCGTGGCCTTAACACCTAGTGAGATTGACGCTTTAACTACCTCCGAGGAGGAAGGAGGGACTTTAAATGAGTAAACCAAACCAGTTATTGAATATCGAGGTTGGCACCTTCAAGCGACAGGGAAACAAGTTAATTCTCGAACTCAATCACAATCAGTTTCGATATGACCAGTTGAGTGAGCTAAACGAATTAAAACAAAATGATTCCAAGTTCTTGCAGTTAGTTAACGTGGTTGAGCAAGACCAGAAGGTTGTTTTAACTTATACCTTGCCGGATAAGGTCAGATCATTAAAGGAATTACCACATGAAAATAAAGCAATCCGGTCAGCGATTGCCAAGGAAATCATGACGCAAAAGGTGGTTAACGATAGCCAGTATCACGTTGCGTTGAACCCAGCTAACCTGTGGTATTACCCAATGCAACATGTTTGGTACGCCTACCGGGCCAATGAACTCATGCCTTATGATGACAAGCATAGCAATTTAGCCAAATACAAAGCACTGATTCTGTTTTGCTTGACGGGGACGCCCTATGAACGGCTACTAAGCAATCCCCAAGAAGCCTTGGCCAAACACCCGGATGACTATTTACAACAAGTAGCTAAAGCTACGTCGTTAAATGAGTTAACGGAAGTGGTTAATGGGATTGAGGACTTTGTGAGCTATCACGAATGGCAGGAAGTTGAAACCGCCCAGAAGAAAAACAAACAACGTTTATGGTTGAGCGTGGCCGGGGTGGCGATTGTGGCCATTTTGGCCGTCGGCTTAGTTCATAAAAGTGATGAACGGCAATATCAAAGCTTAGCTAACCAGAACCAAGCCCAGGTCACGCGATTAAAATATAGCGGTCAAATTCAGACCGCTTTAAATGATCAGAAGTGGTCAGAAGCGCAAAAAGATATGCAACGGGCCGGCTATCCTTCAGCTAAGCAAGTCAGTGTCTTTTTAAAACATCGTCAGTACCAGCAAGCCTTAAAGGTTGACCCAAGTCAGTTGAACAAGGTTGTTAATGCGGCTTATGCCAACCAAGATAGCAGTCAAGTGGCCGATTGGCAGTTACCAACTCAGGCAACGAGCAAACAAAAAGACCAGTTGAAGCTTGAAAAAGCGATTGTTAATTATGATACCAATACGCTTAATAACCAATTATCCTTTACGACGAACGCTGATGTGTTATTGAGAATAGGGCAAGCTTTCCTCGCCCATAATGATACGCAAGACGCCCAGACTGTCCAAACCAAGTTAGCCGGCGTGGACAGTCCTAAAGCTAAGTATTTAAAAGCCTTGTTAAGTCTCAATGCCGCTAAGAACGAAGTTAGCGATGCCCAAAAGAAGTTAGATGACGCCAACAAGATTGATGGCAGTAAAGATAAGGACAAAGACAAGAAGGTGGATTCGGCTAAGTCGGACTTAAAGAACGCGCAGAGTGACCAATCAGCAGCGCAAAAACAAGTCGATCAGGCCAAGCACAAAGTGGGTGATTAAATGCAGGTATTGTCATTTGAATATAAGAAAAAGAAGTGGAAATTGATTGCTTATATTGTGGGTGGCGCCCTTCTGCTAATCATCTTGCTAATTGCCGCGCTTACTGGTCAATTGCAAGAAAACAGTTGTGATAACTCAACCACTACAGAAACACAATTAGATAGTAAGAGCATGACGGAAAATGCCAAAAATATCTATGCGCACTGGAAACAGAAGTATGGTGCAACGCCACAAGCGGCCGCCGGTATCTTGGGCGTCTTACAACTAGAAAGTCGCCTTGATCCTAAGTCCGTCAATTCAAGCTCCGGGGCCACGGGCTTAGCCCAGTGGTTAGGTGGCCGAAAAGATAAGTTGGAGGACTTAGCCCACAAAGAAAACAAACCAGCGACCAATCTCGGGGTTCAGTTGGACTATCTCGATCAAGAATTGAACAGTAGTTACTATGCGTCAAACAAGCAGATCTTTAAATATACGGACGTGCACAAAGCGACGAAAGCCTGGTTAATGGATTATGAAGGCATGAGCAAGAACCCGGAACAATGGTATTTAAGCCAAAGATACGGTTATGCCGATCACTGGTATTCCGTGTTCGGGGCGAGTGATCCAGTGGCCGGTAATACGTTAGACAATGCGAGTTCCGGCGATCTGACCAATCTAGGTTGTGATAGTGACCCGAGCTATTCCGGCGGTAGTATCGTTAAAAACGCAGAAAGTATGAAAGGCGATTTCTACTATGTTCAAACCCACCCCAGCCCCAATTTAGGCAGTGATTTAAAGAATCCCAGCAAAACTGGTGGAACTGATTGTTCGGGCTTTGTCTGGTTAGCGCTTAATAAAGCTGGTTACAAGGTACCGGCCAACATGGGCTGGTTTACCGGCACGATGGCTAGTGACGCCAAAGGTAGCCATCAATACTTGAAACAAATCAGTGAAAATGACGCGAAAGCCGGCGATATTGTCATCGTCAATCAGGGTGTGGGAGCCGGAAACAACGGCCATACTGCCATTCTGCTAGGCAAATGGCAAGGCAAAGCCACCAAAATCATTGAACAAGGTGGCGTAGGCGACAAGGTTAACGAAAGCACCTTTGGCACCGCCTTTTATAGCTTACTAAGTGGTAGCGATGTAACGTTAGCTCGGCCAATCAAGAAGTAAGGAGGAACCAACAAATGAAGCGTAGCGTGGTTTTAAGTATTGCACTTGGTAGTTTGATCTTAATTATGTCATTAGGAACGAATGCCTATCAACATAGCCAAGTTAAGCAGGCGCAACAACAGATCAGTCGCTTACAACAGCAGAAGCGACAAGTTAGTCAGCAATTGACTAAAGCCAACCAACAAAAGCAGTTATTGAGCACCCAAATTGACAGTTATAAGACCTACCAAAATAATAAAGACAAAAGTCAGGCTGAACTTAGCTTTAATACGGTAGTCACCAAGTTCTTTAAGGTCATGAACAACTTTAAGCCCAAGACCTACGGACAGCGTAAAGATGGCGTGAAAGACTTGATTTCCGACAAGCTATATCAGCAATACTTTTCAAATAAGGGCACGTATGGTGATAGCAATAGTGTTTCAGCTAAGTTAAATCAACTGAACCTGTATACGCAAAGTAAGCAGGGGCAAAATATGAAAGGTTTGGCCGTTGTCAGTTACGAAAGTAAGAGTGGCGACAACGACTGGCAAAAGGCGACGGTACTTTATCAAGTGACTTTCGATACCACCACGGATCGAATCACCGCGGTACAAAATTTAGGTAGTAGTTTTAAAGCCAGTGACCTTAATTAAACGCGTTGATAAAGCCCTAGCGGTAATCGTGGTGGTTTTAGCCGTTAGCGGGTTTGCTGGTCATCAATATGTCAATCACGTAGAAAAGCAGCGATCAATCGTGACGCTGGCTAAGCATTCTGATAAAGTTCTGTTCTTTTACCGTGATGATTGCCCGGATTGCCAAGCTGTTTTCCATCAGATTTATTGGCATAATGTCATCAGTCACAACATCGTCTTGATTAACATGAATCAACCGCAGAATCGGCAATATATTCAAAAATATCAATTAACGTCAGTACCAACCTTGATCCATGGTAAGCAACGGTACACCGGCACCAACCAACAAAGAATTAAACGGATAGTAGGTGATTAGATGAAAGACAAATTATTAAACAGCGTTAAATCCAGTTGGCCGTACCTACTAACGCTAATCATTGGCTTATATTTGGCGGAGATTTTAGCCGGAGCAGTCATGGCCTTGTCCCGCTATAAACTAACTTTTGCGGATCATATGCCAACCGTATTAAAACAATTAGCCTTGCACCCCTGGCACTATTACAACTTGTATTTGGGTCAAAAGAACCCGGTATTAATTATCGTCAGTATCGCTGTGGTCCTGTACACCATTTATTTTGCTTTGAAACGCAATAGCAAGCACAAAGCGTGGGAGACTGCGGACACTGAAACCCACGGGAGTGCGACCTGGGGTGATCTAAAAGAATTAAGTGACCATTACTTTAGTATCAATGCCAAAGACCTCACCACAGCATTTAACAAGAGTACCAAGTCAGAAATTCTCAAATCATTAGTGGATCGAGAAAAGTCAGCGAAGGGGGCAGATTAACATGAATGGGACAATTTTAGGGATCGTGGATAAACGGATTGTTTACCAGAATAACAGCACCAAACCAAACCGGAATATCTTTGTGGTTGGGGGCCCAGGATCGTATAAGACCCAGTCAGTCGTCATTACAAACTTGTTTAATGAAACGGAGAACAGCATTGTCGTGACCGATCCGAAAGGTGAATTATACGAAAAGACGGCCGGTATCAAACTAGCCCAGGGTTATCAAGTACATGTCGTCAACTTTGCCAACATGGCGCATAGTGATCGCTACAATCCTTTTGATTATATTCAACGGGATATTCAAGCCGAAACCGTGGCAACAAAGATCGTGCAAAGTGAAAATGCCGAAGGTAAAAAAGACGTGTGGTTCAGTACCCAAAGACAGCTTTTGAAGGCTTTAATCCTGTTTGTCATGAACCACCGGTCACCAGAACAACGAAATTTGGCGGGCGTAACGCAGGTCTTACAAGAAAATGACGTTGAAGCCGAAGAAAAGGGCGCAGATAGTCCGCTAGATACCTTGTTTCTTGATCTAACTATGACTGATCCAGCGAGACGCGCTTATGAGTTAGGTTTCAAAAAAGCCAAAGGGGAAATGAAAGCTAGTATTATTGAAAGTTTGCTGGCGACCATTTCGAAGTTCGTCGACAAGGAAGTGGCCGATTTTACCAGCTTTTCGGATTTTGATTTAAAAGAGATTGGCAAAGCCAAAGTTGTGCTATATGTGATTATTCCGGTGATGGATAATACCTATGAAAGCTTCATCAATCTGTTTTTCTCACAATTGTTTGATGAATTATACAAATTAGCCGCCGATCATCACGCTAAATTGCCCCACCAAGTCGACTTTATCCTTGATGAATTTGTCAATTTAGGCAAATTCCCAAAGTATGAAGAATTTTTAGCAACGTGTCGAGGGTACGGCATTGGTGTCACCACCATTTGTCAAACCTTAACCCAGCTACAAGCCTTGTATGGCAAGGATAAAGCCGAGAGTATCTTAGGTAATCATGCCGTTAAAATTTGCTTGAATGCCGCTAATGACGTGACTGCTAAATATTTCAGTGATTTACTAGGAAAATCAACTGTTAAAGTTGAAACCGGTAGTGAGAGTACCAGTCATAGCAAGGAAGAAAGCCACAGCAAGAGCGATAGTTACAGCTATACGAGCCGTTCGCTCATGACGCCCGATGAAATTATGCGGATGCCCGAAGACCAGAGCTTATTAATCTTTAGTAATGCACGGCCGGTCAAAGCTACAAAAGCGTTCCAATTTAAACTATTTCCAGGGGCTGATCATTTGGTTAACTTGTCACAGAATGAGTATCAAGGCCAACCAGAAGCCAGCCAAGAAACCAACTTTAAGAATAAGGTAGATAAGTGGAATCAGACGGTTAAAGCACAACACCAAGCAAAAAAAGACGATCAAACAACCGATGACGAAGAAGACAAATTGCAGGACAATATCGATCAAGAATTAGAGTCTAGACATAAGAAGATGCTTGGATAATGGAGGACATATTAATGAAAAAATATCGGAAATATATAATCGCTGTGATGACAGTGTTACTGATTGTTGTTGGTCTTACCGCTTGTGGGAAGTCTACAGCACAGGATTTGCAAAGTAATAAATGGTATCTCAACCAAAAAGGACAAAGCTACAAAACCCAATTTAATAAAAAAACAATGATTATTGAAAGCCCCTTGATGAATGTAAATGCCAATTATTCAGTCAGTAATACTTCTGGTAAAGAATATTTAAAAGTAAATACTGATGATGAGAAGAATCAAAAATTTGAATTAACTCAAATTAGCGATGGTTATAAAGCTAAAGCAATAAATAAAACTGCCAAAGCAGATGACGGATTAGGAAGCTTTGAATTGCAAAAAAGGAAGTGATAGATATGTTTGTTTTAGGTGATATTTCAGGACTGGTTCAGGGAGCGATTGCTAAGTTTTTTGAATGGGCACTGTCTGGTTTGTTGGACGGCTTATTCAACATCTGCAAGGCCATTATTGACCAAGCCAATCAAAGCTTGCCAATTGTTAAAACGTGGTATGCCATCTTCCTGTCCTTTGCGACATCGTTAGTCGTTGTGGTCGTCCTTGGCCGCATTGTGATGACAATTCTAAAAGAGGCAGATGAAAGTACAGATGTTACTTGGGCTAATATCATCATGGACGGGATTAAATCAGCGGCCGTGATTCCGGTTTTCGTGTTCTTACAAGGCTTTATTCAAGGTTCAATTACCTTGCCCCTGCTAAAGTATATGTTTAGTTCTGATCAGAAATTCACTGCTAAATCAATTACCGGCATGAATAAAGTCCCTGGGCTAAAAGATGTTGGCATTTCACTACCCTTACAGATTTTGTTTCTGCTAATCTTCACTGTCGTAACCGTCGTGTTCTTTATCAAGATGTGTGTGTTTGTGGCTGATATGGCTTGGTACAACCTGACGATTCCTTTAGCTGCAATGAGCATGGCGACTGAAAGCTTTGATTATAGTGGTACGTGGTGGAAGAAGTACATTTATTACAATGCTTCCATTATTAGCCAGGTGCTTTGTATGTCATTATCAGTATGGTGTTTCACTAATATGGCTAAATACGGTTTTATTGCTTTTATTGCTTCAATCGGATTCGGTTTTCTGGTGGTCAAAACACCTGACGCCGTTAAAGACTTTTGGGCTTCAACCGGTGTGACTAAAAGTACTGGTATGGGTGCCATGAGAATGTTTCAAAATTATTTCCGTAACCACTAGGAGGAAAAATAGTTATGAAGAAAATCGCACACTGGTTATTGGAAAAAGCCAAAAAAGATATGCGAACCGATCCTTTTACAACACCTTCACGGCGGACTAAGTTGTCTTACTATTTTGATAACTTAGTTAGCATGATCTTCTATTTAATGGGAATCTACCTCATATTAATGGATTTATACCAAGAGCTTTTCACGGCGAACCATACCGATTTTTTAGGAACTGCGCTAATGGCCTTAGTTTTACTGCTGGGTGGCTTATTATTCCGTTGGTCAGCCTATGCAGATCTCAAAGCCATCAACCGGTATCAACATTATTTGAAGCAACAATCGATAGAGCAACAACAAGAATTGCGCCGTGAAACTTGGTTGAAAGCGGCTGAACAAGGTAAAACAGAATTAGATCAAAAACTTAATCACAAGGAGTGAACGAACATGACCACTGTTATCTTAGCCGAAAAACCCAGTCAAGCCCGTTCATACGTCCAAGCCTTCCAAAAGAGCACAAAAAAACAGGGTTACTATACGGTTAGCGACCCTGTTTTGCCCGAAAATACGCTTGTCACGTATGGTCTCGGACATTTAGTTGAACTAGCCACACCGGATAAATATGATCAGAAATATCAGCAATGGGCCTTATCTAATTTACCGATTTTTCCCGATAAATACAAGTTTGTGGTGTCAGCTAGTAAAAAAGATCAATTCAAGGTCGTCAAAGACCTGTTAACGAAGGCCGATACCATTATTGTTGCCACCGATAGTGGTCGGGAAGGCTCTAATATTGCGTGGTCAATCATGAGCCAAGCCCAGATTGACGTTAAAAAGAAGACCATTAAGCGGCTATGGTTGAATAGTTTGGAAAAAGACGCCATTATTACCGGATTCAAAAATCTTGGTGATTGGCACCAAGACTATTTGGCGTATAAAGAAGCCCAAACCCGTCAAATTAGCGATTGGTTAATTGGAATGAATGGTAGTCCCTTATATACTTTGTTATTAAGACAAAACGGGGTACGTGGGGTGTACTCGATTGGTCGCGTGCAGACGCCAACCTTGTATATGGTCTATCAAAGGGACCAGGCAATCAAAAACTTTAAGCCGGAACCTTATTTTGAGCTAAATGCGGAAATTTTAGCTAATCAGCAAAAATTCGTCGCAAAATTAGACCCCTATCAGCGATTTAAAGACGAAGCAGGGCTAATAACATTCATGCAAGCTAAACACGTTCAGAAAAGCTCACAGGCTGGTTTAATCAAGAACGTCCAAAAGCAAGGCAAGAAGCGTGCTAGTCCCCAACTATTCTCGCTATCTAATCTCCAAAGTGCCATGAATAAACGTTATCACGCCAGCGCCAGCCAAACCTTAGCGGCTATTCAAAGCTTATACGAAGCCAAGTACCTTAGTTATCCCCGCACTGATTGTGCTTACATCACTGATGAAGAATTTGATTATTTAGTGGCTAATCTGACGAAGTATCTGGGTTTAGTCTCTAAGCCAGTCGCTTTAACCAATACCACCCCAAATAAGCGCTATGTTAATGGAAAAAAGGTTGAAGAACACTACGCCATTATCATGACTAAAGTTGTGCCGACGAAAGAGAAACTAGCCAGCTTGCCTAAATTACAGCAACAAGTCTATGACTTGGTTTTAAGAACGACGTTAGCGATGTTTGCTGATCCGTACGAGTACGAGGAAACCACCATTATTACCCAAGTTGGTGACGCCAATTTTAAAGCAACCGGTAAGGTCCCAACTAAGCAAGGTTGGCAAGCTTTATTTGATGAAACCAAAACCGAGCAGCAAGAAGTAGCAACTTTACCGCTCGTTCACCAAGGTGATCAAGTCCAAGCAAATCTGCAAACACCGCAAAAAGAAACGACACCACCGGTACCCTTTACCGAAGGTACCCTGATTACGGCCATGAAGACCGCCGGCAAAACGCTTGATGATGAAGAAGCCCAAGCGATTCTTAAAGATGTGCAAGGCATTGGGACAAGTGCGACCCGGGCCAATGTGCTGGAAGTGTTAAAGAAACGCGGCTACTTAGTTACTGAAAAGAATAAGTTGCACGTCAGTGAAGCCGGAATCACTTTATGTAAAGCAGTCGAACTCGAACCCTTGCTAACTAGTCCAGAAATGACAGCTAAATGGGAGCAAGCGTTACAGCAAATCAGTACCGAAGAACGTACCCCGGATAACTTTTTGAGCCAAATTAAGAAGTTTGTGGCTAAATTGATCGCTGATGTTCCCACGCAATTGACTGGCAGTGCAGCCATTAAGCAACAAATCAATCACCAACAGCAAGCGCAGAAGGCCGCCGAAGTATTCTTAGAAACACCGCAAGCGACCGTTTTAAATAAACAGAAGTTTTACATTGTGAAGCCCAAGCAAGGTGAAGATTTTACCTTACCTAAGAAATGGAGTAGCAAGACGCTCGGGAGAACCGCAATTAAAGCGTTAGTTACCAAGGGTGAAACCAGCAAATTAAAGGGTTTCAAGAGCAAAAAGGGGAAGTCGTTTGACGCCAAGTTAAAGCTTGACAACCATAAATTAAGTTTTGATTTTGATTAGAACCTGCCTACCGCCCTGCACTACGTTCCGGTTGGTGAACTCGTCATTTAGGTTTACTTTTCAAAAGCCAAAAAGTGAACCTAACCAACGAGTGTAATTGTAAAAGAAGGAGGATATATCATGAAAAATGAACTGGAAGCATTAGCAAGCGAATTACCTATTTTGACGGATAAAAGCAGTTATAAGTACCTATCAGAAGTTGCGGGTAATGGCAAATATATTCAAGTTGCGTGGCAAAAAAAGAATGCTGAATATTTAGCACTTTACGGCACACAATCTATCAAGTTACCCCAAATTGATAATTCTGTAGAGTTTGTAGACGCCGAGGAGGGTTAATCATGCCAAGTAAAGTTGAAACTGAAAAATGGAAAAGGCAGCTTGTTGAAAATGCCGAAAAAGAAATTTTAAAACTAACTGATAGTGAAAAATTTAAAAGTTATCTTGATACCGTAGCAAAGTTTCACCGGTATAGCCAACGTAATATTGACCTTATCTATTCTCAAAATCCAAGTGCCAGCCAAGTTGCAGGCTTTAAAAAATGGCAGAATGATTTTAAACGATCAGTAAATAAAGGAGAAAAAGGGATCAGGATTGCGGCCCCTATTATTAAAAAACTAACTCCAGAGGATCAGAAAAGGCTTGATACGACCGAAGAAAAAGCCATAGTTGGTTATCGCTATATTCCAGTATTTGACATATCACAGACAAGCGGCGAACCAGTCCTAAGTGCTAAAGATTTTGTCAAAGAAAATTTAGCGGATCATAAAAACGTTACTAACCTATACAACGAACTCAAAAATTATTTGAATAACAATACTGATATTAAAATCAGTGAAAAGAGATTGTCAGAACTTGGTGGCGCTAAAGGCTATTTTCGACCCAGCACTAATGAAATCGTCATCGGTAGCGATGAGCCCGACAATGCCTTGAAACTGAAGACGTTATATCACGAATATGCGCATAGCCAGCTACACGGCTTAAAATCAGCCTTTAAAGATCGGCCACGAGCCTATCAGGAAACCCAGGCCGAAGCGGTCGCATATGTTGCCATGCAAAATATTGGCGTTGATACCAGTAACTATTCACTCGGTTATGTGGCTACCTGGGCTAAAGATACAGCTGTGATCCATAGTGC
Source organism: Companilactobacillus halodurans (assembly GCF_009600995.1). Lineage (NCBI taxonomy): Bacteria > Bacillati > Bacillota > Bacilli > Lactobacillales > Lactobacillaceae > Companilactobacillus > Companilactobacillus halodurans. The sequence continues at coordinate 57,189 of NZ_VDFO01000012.1, forward strand.
TTTAAGCGAAATCCAGCAAGTTAGCAACAAAGTGATTGAGCTTAGTGACGGGTTAACCAAACAATTAGGCTTACAAGAAGTACAACAAGAGCCCGACCATGACCAAAAAAAGCTATCAGCCCAGGATCTTAATAAGTCCTATCAAGGCTTGCAACAACAAGTTCAGCAAGCAACGAATCCACAACAAAAATCAGAACTAAAAAATAAATTAAATGATGTACACCAGAAAATCAGTAAGCGAACTCAAAAACAGCTGCAAGCATTTGCTGAACAGAATCCGGAGATCAAACAACCCAAATCCGAACTGGATCAAAGCTTAAAGCGTTAGCCAGTTTTTAAAGGTCATGCTATAACATAAACAGAAAAAGGAAGTCCCGCCGAAAACAGGACTTCCCGTGCAAGCCGCTTCAAAGGCGGTGGCCTAGATTACAAAACTACATTGTCGCCCTGTAACCGACCAAAGTTACGCAAGGCGGCTTTTTTATTTGTGGTGCTTGTCGACATTGACCTAATTTTTATTTGCTTTTAGCCACTAGGGTATACCCTAATGGCCTTTTTTATTTCTGTGCTATACTAGGAATTACAAGTGTTCATTAGAACTGTCCAAAAGGAGAACTGGAAATGGCTAAAATCGGTTATGCGCGTGTGAGTTCCAAGGAGCAACATTTAGATCGACAGTTAGCGGCTTTAAAAGACGTTGATAAATTATTTACGGATAAATTAAGTGGGGCTAACACTAATCGGCCAGAACTGCAAAAAATGCTGGCCTATATTCGTGAGGG